>JAKLHH010000155.1 GCA_022710245.1 Myxococcota bacterium | reverse complement strand
ACAGCAGCACCTTGGACCCTGTCCAGAGGAGGAGACCGTTCGCGCGGGGCGTCGGGGCCCCCGTCGTCGTCATCGCGGACCAGGCGTCGCCGAGCGGATCGTAGAGGCGCCCGCCGCCGAGATACCCGGCCGCGTCGCGCCCGCCCCAGAAGACGACCCGGGCGCCCGTCCACACCCCGCTCGTCGCCCGCGCGGTGGGCGCGCCGACCGTCGTGATCGGCGACCAGGTGTCGGCCGCCGGATCGTAGCGCGCGCCGTCGGCGAGGTAGGTCCCGTTCTCGCCCCCCCAGATGACCATCCGGGAGCCGGTCCAGACGCCGTTCGTCGCCCGCGCGGTGGGCGCGCCGACCGTCGTGATCGGCGACCAGGTGTCGGCCGCCGGATCGTAGCGCGCCCCGTCGCCGCGGTAGGTCCCGTCGCTGCCGCCCCAGACGATCAGCTTGCTCCCGGTCCACACCGCGGCGTAGCTGTAGCGCGCGGTCGGCGCCCCGGTGAGCGAGGTCGCGCTCCAGGCGTCCGCCTGAGGATCGTAGAGGCCGCCGCTGCGCAGCCACGTGGAGCCGTTGTGCCCGCCCCAGACCAGGAGCTTCGTCCCGGTCCAGAAGAAGACGTGGCGATGGCGCTTCTCCGGCGCCCCGGCGCTCGCGCTCAGGCTCCAGGATCGGGCGGCGGGATCGTAGCGCGCGCCGGTGCTGGTGGCCGTGCCGGCGACGTTGCTGTAGCCGCCCCAGACCAGCATCTGGCTGCCGCTCCAGACGGCCGCGTGCCCGAAGCGCCCCGCGATGGGCGTGCCAGGCCACACCCCCTTGGAGGTCGCGGCGACCGGGTCGTAGACGAGGCCCGAGCGCAGCGCGGTCCCCTGATCGTCGTAGCCGCCCCAGACGATCACCCGGTTGCCCGTCCAGACGGCGGTCAGCTCGGCCCCGCTGGCGCCGGCGACGCTGGCGCTGGACCAGGCGTTGGCGACGGGGTCGTAGAGGCCCATCAGTCCGCGGACGTAGTAGTCCTGGCTGAAGCCCCCCCAGATCACCATCCGCGAGCCGGTCCAGAGCGCCCGGGCCTGGGTGCCGGCGGCGATCCCCGTCGTCGACGTGGCGGTCCAGGAGTCCGTGCCGGGGGAATACTGCCCGCCGCTGGCGAGGGGCTGGAAGGAGTTCTCGCCGCCCCAGACGATCATCTTCCCGTTCGCCCAGACCGCAGAGTGCCACGCGCGCACCGAGGCCGCGCCCGTGACCCCGACGGGGGTCCAGGTGTTCGTCGCCGGGTTGTAGCGCGCGCCGGAGCTGAGGTACGCGCTGCCGGTGTTCCCCCCCCAGACGATCATCTCGGTGCCCGTCCAGACGGCGCTGTGGCCGTATCTCGCCGACGGCGCGCCGGTCGACGTGATCGCGCTCCAGCTGTCGGTGGACGGATCATAGCGCGCCCCATCGCCGAGCGCGGTCGAGCCCTGCTTGCCGCCCCAGATGAGCCACAGGCTCCCGGTCCACACCGCGGCGTGGTAGCTGCGCGACGACGGCGCCCCCGTCGGGTTGATGAGGGACCAGGAGTCGCTCGCGGGGTTGTAGCGGTGACCGGTGGCGAGGTCCGACGAGCCGTCGTTCCCTCCCCAGACGAGCATCTGCGTGCCTGTCCACGCCGTCGCGTGCAAGGCCCTCGCGCTGGGCGCGCCGGCCTGCGTGGTAGGCGTCCAGACGTCGCCCGCGGGATCGTAGAGCGCCCCCGAGCTCAGGTTCGAGCTGTTCCCGTGGCCGCCCCAGAGGATCATCCGCGACCCGGTCCACACCGCGGAGTGCCCGTGCCGCGCCTCGGGGGTGAAGCCGAGCCACGTCTCCGCGGCCGGGGTCGCGCCGTGGTCCGCCGTCGCGTCGCTGCGCGCACCATCCCGGCCGCGATCCGTGGCGCCGCCGTCCCGATCGGCGAGGGCGCCGTCCCGTCGAGCCCCGTCCCCCGCGCCGCCGCCGCCGTCCCCGCCAAGCGGTCTGAACCCGACCGCTACGCACGACAGCCCGAGGAGCAGGCTGCTCAGGACCAGCACCGGCGACCGCATCGTCTGATTCTAGCACTCCAGCGCTGTCGGGCGCCCCGTAGACGTCCTGGCCGGCTGACGCGAGCGAGCCGGAAGGGGAGACGTCCCCCCTTCGGCACCGCGTTCTAGACCGCGCTGCCGGAGCGGGCCCATCCCCGTCATCGAGTCCGGATCGAGCAAGTGGGAGAGGGGAAGGACTCCGATCGCCACAGCGCTCAACGCAAGGGACTCGAGTTGGTTCGAGCAGCTGGAGCGGGTCCGCCTCGGCCTCGAGGCCAGGGTGGCGCAGGCGGCAGCCGTCCCCTGGGACGCCAGTGAGCCAGAGGATCTGACCCGGGCGCGAAGAAGCCAAGAGGCAGCGTACCCTTCGGCGCTGGCTCATCACTTGCTAACCCCCAAGTTGATCTAGTCGGAGGACCCAGATGATCTCCTGTCTGCTCAGAACGACCATGAGTCCTGCTCTGCTGACCGCGCTGCTGTTGCTCCAGGGAGCGCAGGCCGCTGCCGAGCCAGCGCAGCGCCGCGAGCCGCGCTCGCCGGCGACCGCCTCCACCCGTGAGGCGCTCCGCCAGCTTCAACTGCTGCGCAAGATCCCCGTCGTGCAGTCCTCCCCGCTCGAGGTGCCGAACACGATGAACTCCGGGAAGCGCCTCGCCGTGATGGCCCTCGTCGACGCGAGCGGCAGACCGAGCTTCTTCCAGGGCATCTTCAAGCCGCCGCTGACGCGCGAGGGCGCCAGCGCGGAGACGCGGCAGATGATGGAGCAACGCGGGATCCCCTATGGTAGTGACCACCGCCGGGAGGCCGGGTACTCGTTGACTGCGGCCTACATGGGCTGTCTCAGCCTGCCCAGCACCCTCCGTCGCCTGGACGGCCAGCTCGGGTCCCTCCAGGTCTTCGCCGGCGACGCCGAGTCGGCGTTCACGCGCTTCACGCCACATGACTGGCAGCCCGCCAAGGCGAAGGACGTTGACCTGCGTAGCCTCCTCGCGATGCTCGTGGTCGACTACGTCACCAACCAGCGCGACCGGCACTTCAACAACATCCTGGTCGCGCGTGCCAACAACCAAGACCACCTGATCCCGATCGACAACGGGATCGGCTTCGCGCCGGCCACGGACCAGCTCCCCGCCTTCAGCGCGCTCTACCGGATCCTGTTCTCCAAGGTCACGGGTCAGGCGTTCTCCCGATCACGCGAGAGCTGGCTGGCGCTGATGCGCTCCAAGACGCTGCCGCAGCTGGAGGCGCAGGACTGGCAGCGCATCAAGGACACTGACGAACGCCAGCTCGCCCGCCACCTGCGTCGAATCGGGCTCGAGCCCAGGGTGGTCGCGGACTCCATCGCGCGCTTGCGCCTGGTCAAGCGTGAGGGGCTCAACGCCCTCGTCACGCACCCGCTGCCTGGCATCTTCGAGTAGCAGGGCGATCGACCTCTCCAGGCTACTTGACCTCGACGAAGGTCGTCGCCGAGCGCCCGAAGGTCTCCGGGTGGTACATCTCCTCGGCCTTGACCGGCGCCACGACGAAGCGCCCGAAGGTCGTCGCGCGCGCCAGGTAGGTGTACTCGTAGACGCCGGCCGGCAGCCGGTCCGCGAAGAGCACCACGCGGTCGTCGCGCATCTCGCGGTGGTCGAAGGCGAAGAGCGAGTACCACGACCAGGTGTCGTAGGTGCGGTTGTCGAGCTGGCCGGAGAGGGCGTTGCGCGCGGAGGTGGCGAAGGTGAGGTTCACCCCCTCGAGCCCGGCCGGCAGCGGGTCGGCGATGGCGACGAAGTAGCGCTGGTCGGGGACCACCAGCACCAGCCGCACGCGCACCGTGGCGCCCGCGCGGATCTGCCAGCTGCCGTCCTCGAGCTTCTTCACCGTGTCCGCCTGGACCTTGCCGGTCTTCGGGTCGGCGATCGGCTCGTAGAGGCGGGAGACCGCGAAGCCCTGCTCCTCGGGCGGGAGCTTGAGGTCCTTCGGCGCGTAGCTGAGCCCGATGCGGTAGTAGAGCTTGCCCGCGCCCTGCTTGGCGAGGACCAGCTGCTGCTCGCCGAGCTTCTGCAGCGCGGCCATCGGGATCTGCTGGTCGACGAGCTTCATCTCGCGGCCCTTGAACTTGCCCTCGCCCATGAAGCCCTCGCCGTACCAGATCTGGCTGACGAAGTCCGGGACCACGTGCTCGACCTGCTTGTAGTAGCGCGCCAGCGCGGTGAGCGCGAAGGCGTTCGACTGCGTCGTCGACCAGCGCCCGCGCACGCGCGCGTCGAGGAGCCCGCGCGCGATCTTGGGCAGCAGCGTGTGGTCGGGCGCGACCTCGAGGAGCGCCGAGAGGACGATGGCGTCGGTGCGGTCCTCGGAGTGCATCAGCAGGCGCAGGCTCTCGGTCTTGCCCTCCGCGAAGTGCACCGCCGCGGCGGTCTGCACGCCGGCGTTCTCCAGCTCGCGGAGGAGCTCCTTGACCGGCTGCGAGAGCCCGTCGGCGCGGAACATCGCCACCATCAGCCAGGTCTTCGCGAAGAGCGGCAGGTGGCGGCGCAGCCCGAAGAGCCGCGTCAGGTGCCCGCGCTCGTGCTGCTTCAGCTCGGAGAGGATCCAGGCGCTCATCACCTGCGCGACGTAGTCGTACTGCTCGCCGAACTCGCGCCGCGGGTAGTCGAGGCGGTACTTGAGGAAGCTCCGCGCGCGCTGCAGGTTGTAGTCGGGCACCGACTCGCCGGCCTCCTTCGCGCGCAGCAGCGCGTAGGCCGCGTAGGCCGAGACGTAGGGCCAGGAGAGCGTGGAGCCCTCCCACATCCCCCAGCCGCCGTCGTAGCGCTGGAAGGCGAGGAGCTTGCGTACGCCCGCCGAGGCGAGCCGCTTCTGCGCGGCGAGGTCCTTGACCTTGGCGATCTTGAAGTCCTTGAGGATGTCCTTGAGTGAGAAGATGGGGAGCACGCGGCTCGCCGTCTGCTCGGTGCACTCGTAGGGGTACTCGATCAGGTAGCTGACCGCGTCCTCGAGGCCGTTGAGCGCGGTGGAGGCCATCGAGACGGAGAGCCCGCCGTGCTCGGCGAGCGCGTCCTTCGGCGGCACCACCGGCTGCGTCACGCTCCCCTCGGCCATGCCGTAGGTGGCGAAGGCCTCGGTGGTGACCGGCAGCAGCACCGGCACCTGCTTCTCGACGGCGTCGCTCTGACTGCCGAGGACGGCCGCGAACTGGATCCGCGCCGGGCCCGCGCCCTCCTGGGCGAGCTTGAAGCGCACCTCGCGCGCGCCGTGGGCCGGGATCTTGACCTGCACCCGCGGCGGGCCCTCGGGCTTCACCGCGCGGCCGCGCACGAGGACGTCGACGGTGCCCTCCGCCTCGGTCTCGTTGTGCACCATCACCGAGGCCTCGAAGCGGTCGCTGGTGGAGAGGAAGCGCGGCAGCGACGGCCGCAGCAGGAGGGCCTTGCGCACCTTCACCTGCGCCTCGCCGCGGCCGAAGCGATCCACCGCGCCGCGATCGAGGGCGACCGCCATGATCCGGTAGGTGGTGAGGTTGTCGGGCATGGAGACGGTCACCCGCGCCTTGCCCTGCTCGTCGGTCACCACCGAGGGGTTGTAGTAGGCGGTGGTGGCGAAGCTCGAGCGCGAGCGGATCCGCGGCGCGTTGGCCCCGGTGCTCTTGTCGCCGCCCGCCACGTCGCCGTCGAAGGCGTAGCGGTTGTCGGCGCGCTCGGCCTCCTTCTTCGTCTCGACGGTGGTCGAGTCCGCGGCCGCCTGCGCCGCCGGAGCCGCCGGCCGCGCCCCGCCCACCGCCGCCTTGGCGCGCATCGCCTCGCCGGTCCCGCCGCCGCCGCGGCCGTAGCCGACGACGCCGAGGCGGCCGAGCCCGATCGAGCCCTCGTCCTGCTTGTTCCCCTTCGGCCGCGACTTCGGGCGGGGCTTCTCCTTCTTCAGCCCCTCCTCCTTGCCGAGGAGCGCGTTGCGGAGATCGGCGAGCGGCGCGCCAGCGCCCCGCGCGGCGTGGAAGAAGGCGAGGGGGTCGGGCGTCTGGAACGCGAGGAGCGAGAGCACGCCCTCGTCGACCACCATCACCGCGAGCTCGCCCTTGACCGGCTTGCCCGCCGCGTCCTTCGTCTGCAGCGTGAGCTCCAGCTTCTCCGAGGGGCCGACCGCCTCGCGCGCCGGCTTCACCTCGACGGTGATCGTCTTCTCCTTCAGCGAGACCGGCAGGCGCAGCGAGCCGTGCGCGAAGGTCGGGCGGCCGAGGTCCTGCGCCGCCTTGCCGAGCCCCTCGGTGAGGCGCCCGCGCGCGAGCGAGACCCCGACGAAGACCTCGGGGAGGTGGTAGGGCTGGATCGGCACCTCGACGATCTGGGCGGTGCCGCTCACGGTCAGCGGCTCGACCCGGTCGAGCCCGCCGCGCTGGATGGCGAGGAGCCCGATCGCCTTCGGCAGCGGCGACTTGATCAGGATCTTGGCGACGTCGCCGACCTGGTACTCCTGCTTGTCGGGGACGAGCTCGATCTGTGACTGGTTCTGCAGGTTCCAGGGCACGTAGCCGGGGCCGTAGGCGTAGACGTGGATCGCGGTCCGCGTGCGCCGCCCCTTCTCGTCCTTCGCCTCGGCGCGGAGCTTGTAGGCGCCGGGCTCCTTCAGCGTGAGCGTGCAGTCCTTCGGCTCGGCGGCGGTGGTGAGCGGGCAGGAGCCGGCCGCCACCTCGCGGTCCTCGTACTTGTAGATCCAGTGGCCGTCCTCGAAGGCGGTCTTCACCTTGGTCTCGACCCGCACCGCCTCCAGCGTCAGCGGCACGCCGGCGACGCGCTTGCCGTCGAGGCCGACCAGGATGGCGAAGCCCTTGAGCGGCTCGCCGGCGCGGATCACGGTCTTCTCGGCGCGCAGCCCGACGTAGCGCGCGGCCGGGTGGACGACGATCGTCTTGCGGTTGGCGATGCTCTGCCGGTTCTGGTCGAAGACGTTCGCCTCCAGCGTGAAGCTCGCCGGGCCGATGCGCTTCTCCTCGGGGTCGGGGTCGAGCGCCGCGTCCACCTTGAGCCGGCCCTTCCCGTCGAGCGGGCCACCGCCCTGCTCGATCACCTCGCCCTCGCCGGTGTTCTGCACCAGCGAGTAGCCCATCCGCATCCCCTCGCGCTGCCGGCGCAGCCCGCGCTGGAGCTGCCAGCCGAAGCGCCAGGGCACCGGCTCGCCGAAGGAGAAGCCAGCGTTGCCGGGCGGCGTGAAGACGCCGGCCTGCCGCGAGAGCGTCCAGCTGCACTGGGCGCCCGCCATCGGCGCGCCGAAGAGGTAGTCGGCGCCGACCTGCGCCTTCAGCTTGTCCTTGAAGAAGTAGGGCTCGCCGCTGATCTCCACCTTCACCGCGAACTCCGGCGCGCGGTACTCCTCGACCTGGAAGCTGCCGCCGGCCCAGGTCTGCAGCGGCCCGGCGGTGGGCCGCGCCTGCACGCTGTAGGTGCCGAGGTCGGAGCCCTCGGGGATGGCGACGTCGACGGAGAAGGCGCCGCTCTCGGAGAGCTTGATCGCCTTCTCCTCCTTGATCAGGTGGCCCTGAGCGCTCTTCACCGTGAGCTGCACCTCGCGCGCCTCGGGGGCGAGCGCCCGCAGGCCGCCGTCGGGGAGCGTGCTGCGCACGCGGAGGACGCCCTTCAGGTGCACGGTCTCGCCGGGTCGGTAGGGGCTGCGCTCCGTGAAGAGGTGCATCGCCAGCTCCTCCTTGGGGGGGATGGAGCCGTAGTTGTAGTAGGTGCTCAGGTAGCCGCCGTCGTCACCGGAGCCGCCGAGGATGACGAAGGCGCGATCGGTCCCGCTCTTCGCCCAGAGGACGAAGGGCGCGGGCTTGCTGAGCGCGCGGCGGCCGGGGGCGCGCACCATCCCCTTGCCGTCGCTCTTGCCGGTCCAGATCACCGCGCCGCTGCCGTCACGCAGCTCCACCTGCGCGCCGGCGAGCGGCGTCCCCGCCTCGAGGTGGGTCACCAGCGCGACGATCTGATCGCTGTCGTAGCGCGCCATGATGCCAAGGTCGGTGACCTGCACGACGATGCCGCGGAAGGGGTTGTTCCAGCGGTACTCCTTCAGCAGGTCGTCGCTGCGCAGCTCGAGGTAGAGCGGGCCAGTCCCGTTCGGGCCCAGGCCCTCGTCGGTGGAGAGGCCGAGCTTGCCCTTGCCGTTCGCCTTGATCCCGGTGAGCAGCGTGCGCGTCACCTTGAGGCCCTTGATGCCCTTCAGCGGATCGCGCTTGCCGCCGTCGTCCCAGGAGTAGTTCGCGAGCTGGATCACCTTGTGGAGCTGCGTCGGGTCGACCTGGACCAGGCGCAGGCGCGCCTGCGCGACGTTCTGCACCTCGAGCGCCACCTGCCGCTTGCCGCGACGCTCGAGCGCGGCGAGGCCGCGCACCGGGAAGCGGAGGTCGGGGGTGAGGTTGCCGGTCTTCACGCCGCGCACCACGTCGGCGCCCAGGCTCTGGTCGTGGATGTCGACGAAGCCCTTCTTGACCGTGATCTGGTAGGCGGTCTGGGCCTCGTAGTCGCCGCGCAGGTAGAGGTAGGCGCCGGAGACCTCGGTCTTCAGGTTCGGCACCTCGGGCGTGATGGCGATCAGCGGCTCGGCGTCCGCGGTGGTGAGGGGGTTATTGAAGCGGACGAAGACACCCGAGGCGGGGTTGCAGCGCGAGTAGTCGCCGCAGCGCACCTCGGCGACAGCGAGCGGGGCGTAGGTCTGGAAGTAGTGCGTGAGCGCGCTGGTGGTCGGGCGCGGCCCCTCGCCGACCAGCCCCGGCGCGATGGTGACGGTGTAGTGGGTCGCCTTCGCCAGCGGCCGCTTCGGCTGCAGCACGATGGTCCGCTCGGGGTCCCAGGTGACCACGTGCACGCCGAGGTCGCGCAGCTTCTCCCACTTCGCGCGCGGGACCACGTCGAGGTCCCGGGCGGTGAGCTCTCCCACCTTGAGCAGCGCGAGGAGCTGCGAGGTCTTCACCCGCTGGTTCAGCTCGAGGGCGATGGCGGTGTCGGGGCGCGCCTGGTTGCCCCAGCGGTAAGGGAGCGCGGAGACGAGCGCCGGGCGCGGCGTGGAGAAGGAGAAGCGCACCTCACGGTCGAGGACCGCGCCGAGCGCCGAGCGCGTGCCGGCGGGGATCACCGCCTGGTACTCGGTGCCGAACGGCATCCGCCCCTCGGGCTCGAAGGCGATCGTCTGGGTGCCGAGCCAGCGGAAGCGGCCCTTCACCTCGGGGGTGATCTTGAGCGGGACGTTCTGCTGCCGCAGCTCGGCGAGGCTCGCCACCGGCACCATCGGCTGGTTGAAGTCGACGGTCACCGCGCCGACCAGGCCCTCCTCGCCCTTCGGCTGCGTGCGCAGCACGCGGAGCGGACCCGGGTTCGTCTTCGGCGCCTTCGCCGCCGCGAGGGCGTCGGCCTGGGCCACCGGGAAGCGCAGGCTCTCCTTGCGCGTGGTGGTGGGCGGGGGCTTGGGGCCGGGACGGAAGTTGAAGGTCTGCTTGGTGCTCTCGCCGATCGGGTCGAGCCCAGCGAACGGGTTGACCTTGAGCGGCGGCAGCGGCGGGTGGCTGGGTCCCTTGCCGGTCTCCGGGCCGGGGCAGCTGAGCAGCAGCCCGAGCAGGGCGAATAACGACGCACCTCCAGCGATCCTGGTCGCGTTCCTCATATCACCGTCCGTTGGCTAGGGGGTGGAGCTCCATCGTAAGGGCAAAGCACACACCCTATCAACGGACGTCACCGCCAGCTGGTCTAGCGGGCGGGCAGATCGTGGCTCTCCCGGCCTGCCTGACCCGAGGCGTCATGCGGCGGACACCAAGGGTTGACAGTCACACCGCCGCACCGCGACCATGGTCCGGCGGTGCTGGAGGAGCGGCCGATGTCGTCAGCGGAGCGGAACTGGTCGGGAGGGGGGGGCAGCATGGAGCTCCCTCCCGAGGAGCTCTACCGATCGCTGGTCGACTGCTCGCCCGATCCGATCCTCATGTACGACCTCTCCGGCCGCATGCTGATGGCCAACCAGCAGTCGGCGATCGTCTTCGGGCTCCGCTCCGTGGAGGAGCTCCTGGCGCAGGTCCCGACCGTGTTCGACGCCCTCGGCCCGGAGGCCGCGAGCCGCGCTCGCGCCAACTTCGAGCGCACCCTGGCGACCGGCGTCTCGCAGAAGAACGAGTACCCGATCGCGCTGGCGAGCGGCGTGACCATCACGGTGGAGATCAACTCGGCGGTCGTGCGCGGCGCGCAGGGGGAGCCGCGAGCGTTCGTCAGCGTCATCCGCGACGTGACCAGCCGCAAGCTCTTCGAGGAGCACCTCCTCACCCAGCAGCGGATCACCGAGCAGCTCGCGGCCGCCCAGACCTGGGAGGAGGCCGTGCGGATCTGCTTCGCGGCCGCCCTCGAGCACAGCGAGGCCGACTCGGGCATCGGCTCCATCGTCGCGGACGATGGCTGGCTGCGCTGGGTCGTGGGCACCGGGTTTCACACGGAGCCGTTCCAGCACGCGATCGACCTCCCCCCGGACAGCCCGCAGGCGCAGGTGGTGCGGGCAGGACTGCCCTTCTACAGCCACCACCGCGACGCGCCCGAGAACGCGCGAGCGATCTCGCTCGCCGAGGGGCTCCGCGCGGTGGTGATCCTCCCCGTCGTGGTCGAGGGGCG
>JAKLHH010001549.1 GCA_022710245.1 Myxococcota bacterium | reverse complement strand
CGAAGCTGCTGGCGGTCCAGGTGCAGCTCCAGCCGTTGAACCCGCCCGGCGGCACCGGGGTCTCTTGCTCGCACTTCTTCGGGTTCTTGCTGCAGTCCCAGAGGCCCTGGCACTTGCAGACGGTGCCCTTGTCCGGATCGCCCCAGCAGACGGTCAGCGCTCCCGCGCAGCACTTCGTCTGGTCGACGCAGGGCGCGTTCGGATCGCCGCTGGTGCCGGTGTCCGATCCTTGGACCGAGGCGTCGCTCCCAGGCCCTCCACCCGCCTCACCCGTGCAGGACGCGAGCAAGACCAACAGCAGAGCAGCAGTGGTACGCATGCCTCGATTATACCGGAGACAGAGCAACGTTCCCACAGCGCAGCGGGCTCGCATGAGTCCTCCGAAGGTTAACACCGCGCTGAGGTGGAGCAAGCGTGATGCCAGCCTCGTGCGGCGGCTGCCGGCCAGTATCACTGCGAGATTCCGGAGCAGGGTGGGGGGGCTGCGCTCCGGGTGGGGGCTGCTGCCTGGGAGGAGATGCCCAGGTACGCGGCCTCGACGCAACGCTTTCGCCTACAGCCTCCCCGGGGAGCCTACACCAGTGCTAGGCTGCACGGGCTGCGAGAGGACGATGGACCCGAGATGATGTCGGCTCGTCAGCCTGCCCATGCCGGTCGGCTCTACCCCGCGGATCCCGCCAGGCTCCGCGCGTTGCTCGACGAGATCCTCGAGGAGGTCGCGCTCGTCGACGAGATCCATCCCCCCCCCGCCACGCCCGCATCGCTGGTCGCTCTGCGTGGGATGCTGGTGCCGCACCTCGACCTCGCGCTGGCGCGGGAGACCCTCGGTCGTATCTGGTCCCGCCTTCGCCGCGCTCCTCGGTGCGAGCGAGTCATCCTGCTCGGCACTCGCCACGCTGGTGGGCCGGGGCTCGTCTCGCTGGACGAGCGCGCGCAGGCGACGCCGCTCGGCCGCTCCCCCGTCCCGCCGCAGCTCCTGGCGCGGCTTCGCGAGGCCGCCGGCGAGGCGGCGGCTCCTGACCGCCAGGCCCACGAGGGCGAGCACAGCCTCGAGCTGCCGCTGCTCTTCGTCCATCACCTCCTCGGGGAGGTGGAGGTCGTGCCGATCCTCCTCGGCTCGCTCCACGCCTACCTCGACCTCGTCGACACGCCGGCGGAGATCCCGGAGCTCGCCGAGCTGATCGCGGAGCTCCGGGAGGCGAGCCGCGGAGCGCTCGTGATCGTGAGCGGGGATCTCTCGCACGTGGGGCCTCGCTTCGGCGACGAGGAGCCGGCCGCGGCGCTGCAGGCTGGCGCGCGGGCGCACGAGGCGCGCCTGCTGGCGGGGCTCTGCCGCGGCGCGGCCGGGGAGATCTGGCGCGAGGCGCGGCAGGTCGATGATCGCTACCGCGTCTGCGGGCTCACCGGGATCTCCCTGCTCCCGGAGCTGCTCGACGTGGCGGGGGCGGAGGTGGTCGACCACCGCGCCTGCCCGGTCGACGACGGTGCGGTGTCGGTGGCTGGCGTCCTGCTC
>JAKLHH010001548.1 GCA_022710245.1 Myxococcota bacterium | reverse complement strand
ACCCCGACCGCGGTGGGTGAGGGGAAGTCGTGCACCTCGGCGACTTGCAGCGCGGGGCTGGCCTGCGTCCCGGTGAGGAACAGCTCGACCGGTCAGGTGATCGGCAAGTACTGCATGGAGAAGTGCACGACGCCGGGGGCGGCCGACCCGGCCTGCGACGGGAGCGAGGTCTGCGCCAGCTCGGCGTCCGCGGGCCCGGTCTGCTTCGACGCGAGCAGCCCGTCGACGGGCTACACGCACGTGGAGAGCGCTGCCCCCTCGCCCTCGCCGTCGCCCTCGCCTTCGCCGACTCCCCCGCCCACGCCGCCCCCCGCGAGCGGCGCCTGCGGCTCCGCGGACGAGTCGGCGGTCTTCACGCTGCTCAACCAGGAGCGCGCGAAGCAGGGGCTGAAGGCCCTCGCCTGTGATCCGAAGGTCGCCGACGTCGCGCGCGCCCACAGCCAGGACATGTGCGACCGGAAGTACTTCTCGCACTACACCCCCGAGGGCCTGGCGCCCTGGGACCGCCTCGGCGCCGCGGGGATCTCCTTCAGCGGCGCCGGCGAGAACATCGCCATGGGCTACCAGACCCCGGCCGCCGTGCACGCGGGCTGGATGGGCAGCGCGGGGCACCGGCAGAACATGCTGACGCCCTCCTGGCTCAAGGTCGGCATCGGGCTCGTCCGCTGCAACGGCGCCACGCCGTACTGGACCGAGGTCTTCGTGCGCTGAGCGCCTACGACTCGGAGAGCCGCCCGCTCCCCGAGTCGACGACCTTGCGCCGGTACCAGGGGAGGTTCTTGTGGGCGCGCCAGCGGTAGAGGAGCGCGACGGTGACCGCCGCCCCGCAGAAGAAGAGGAGCCACCACCCCTCGAGCGCCGCGTGCGCGCCGAGCCGCGGCTCGCCGAGGTCGAAGGCCACCGGGCGCGCCAGGTAGCGGAGCGGCACGCGGTCGCCCTTGTGCAGGTGCCGGAACGCCTTCGCGCTGATCCGCTGCCTGATCTTCCGCGGCGGGGTCTGGGTCTCCACGACCGCGTGGTAGACGGACCTGCTGCCGCCGTCGCCGTCGCTCTCCTCGTGGTGGGTGACGTCGACCACCGTCCCCTCGGTGACGAGCCCCCGCCAGAGCCGCGCGTGGAAGGAGAGCACCGCCACCTGCAGGAGCGCGCAGGCGAGGAGCACGCCGATCGCCGCGCGCAGGTAGAAGGCCGCCCGCCTCGCGAAGCGCCGGCCGAGCGGCTCTGAGGAGAGGAGCAGCTGCCCTCGCCGCGGAGGGCACAGCACGAGCGCCTGTTGCTCGCGGTAGGCGCCCTGCAGCGACTCGGGGTCGCGGCCCTGGACCAGCCAGCCGGCGGCGTAGACCTCCTCACCCTCGGTGAGCTCGGCGACGCGGATGCGCCGCGCGGTGTCGACCCGGATCACGCCGTCGAGCTCGTCGACGAGGAACACCTCTCGGTCCGCCTCGACGCGCACGCGCGCGCCCGAGTCGAGCCGCAGGTAGAAGGGCCGCACGAGCATGCGGCGGTCGACCTCGG
>JAKLHH010001547.1 GCA_022710245.1 Myxococcota bacterium | reverse complement strand
CGGGTGGTGGCGCGGACGGCGATCGGGGGGCACCGCCTGATCACCATGCTGGCCGCCGACCCGCTGCCCAGGATCTGCTGACCCGCGGTTGCTGACCCACCGAGCCCCGGCCGCGGGAGCGGCTCGCGAGCGTCGATGACCAGAGCCCTCGCCCTCCTCGTGCTCCCGCTCCCCCTCGCGCCCTCGCCGGGCTGCGAGCTGCCGCCGTCCGTCGCGCGGGACCAGGGCGCCCCGACCGAGACAGCGCCCGGGCAGGGGCTCCTCATCATCGACCACGTGACGGCGGTGGACGCGACCGGCGCGCGGGCAGACCGTGCCGTCCGCATCGCGGGAGGACAGATCCTCTCCGTCGAGGGCGCGGGCCAGAGCTGGCCCGCCGGTGCGCAGGTCGTCGACGGCCGCGGCCGCTACCTCATCCCGGGCCTGGTGGACCCGCACGTCCATCTCACCCTCTCCGGCGCCGCGTGGTACGTCGGGGAGTCGCTGGAGCAGAACCTGCGCGCGACGCTCTACCACGGGGTGACCGCGGTCATGGACGTGGGCTCGCCGCCGGGTCTGCTGGCGCTCAAGCGGATCTCCCGCGAGCGGCTCCTCGCGCCGACGCTGCTCCTCAGCGGCCCGTTCCTGACCGCGGCCGGCTCTCACCCCTGCGAGAGCTACCCCTACGATGACTGCGTCTTCGTCACCGCCGCGACCGCCGCCGCCGAGGGGCAGCGGCTCCTCGGGGCCGGCGCAGATCTGCTGAAGGTGGCGCTCGCCGACGCGTCGTTCATGCCCTGGCCGGCGACGCGCCTCGACCCCGCGGCGCTGGGCGCGCTGACGGCGCTCGGGGCGCGGGTCCTGGTCCACATCAACTCGTCGCGTGACCTGGTGGACGCGGTCGGCCACGGCGCCCGCCTCCTCGCCCACCCGCCCTACGACGCGCCGATCAGCGAGGCGGCGCTGCAGGCGGCCAGGCAGGTCACGTTCGTGCAGACGACGATCAACGCCTTCGCCAGCGCGCCGGAGCTCGTCGACGGCGAGCTCGACCTCAGCGACCCTGGCCTGCTGATGGGCTGGGCCGACCTCGACACCTGGACCTCGGTCCGGGGCGACCCGGGGCAGCTGCTCGACGGCTGGCTCGAGGCGACGCGCGCCTGGAGCCAGACCGCGCGCGCCAACCTGGCGACGCTGCGCGAGGCAGGCGTCACGCTGCTCCCGGCCTCGGACGCGGGCTACCTCTTCACCCCGCACGGCCTCGGCCTGCACCGCGAGCTCCGCCGCCTGGCGCGAGATGGCTGGAGCCCCGGGGAGCTGCTGCGAGCCTCGACGCTCACCGCGCGCGAGCTCCTCGGGCTCGCGGGCGGCACCATCGCGCCGGGCCAGCCCGCGGAGCTGGTCCTGCTCGGCGCCGATCCGCTGGCGCGGGTGGAGAACCTCGACGCGGTGGAGGCGGTGGTGCTGCGCGGTCAGCTCCTCGCGCGCGAGGCGCTCCGCACGACGCCGCTCCTGACGGGGCGCTCCGGCGAGGGCGAGAGCTGCCTC
>JAKLHH010001546.1 GCA_022710245.1 Myxococcota bacterium | reverse complement strand
CTCGACCTCGCGACCAGCCCCGGCCTCGCGACCAGCCCCGGCCTCGCGACCAGCCCCGGCCTCGCGACCAGCCCCGCCCTCGCGACCACCCCCGTCCTCGCGACCCGCCCCGTCCTCGCGACCAGCCCCACCCGCCAGATCGAGCTCGCTCCGAGCACCGCGTCCTCCTCGGACAGTTATCGCACGAGGAGGCGCGGGGCTGAAGGGCTGGGCGCCGGGGCCATGAAGCACCTCACCGGCGAGCTCCCTCGCTGACCGCTCGGCTCAGTCCACCTGACCGTCGCCCGGGATGCGCAGGTCGTGGACCAGCTGGAGGAGGCGGCGCTGCGGCTCGACGAAGCGCCGCACGCCCGCCTCGAGGAGCGCTGCCTCCACCGCGTCGAGGTCGACCGCCTCGAGCTCGGCGCGGAGCTCGACGGCGCAGCGGCGCTCCACCTCGCGCGGGAAGCAGCGGTTGCAGGCGGCGATCGCCTCCAGCGTCTCCGGGGGCAGGGTGAGGATGTCGCCCCCCGAGAGCTCCTCGACGTGGCGCCAGGGTGCGTCGCACGCGCGCTTGACGCCCGTCGAGGCGAAGACCACCTCCTGCGCCAGCGGGGTCGTCCGCTCCGCCCAGTAGCCGCGGCTCTCGGCCCAGATGCGGCGCGCGAGCGCCGCGGCGAAGAGCCGGCGCGCGGCGGGCGAGATGGGCAGCGACGGCGCGTGCAGATCGAGCCGCGAGACGAAGACGCTGTAGACGCTCTTCAGCCCGGCGAGCGAGGCGCGGCGGAGCGCCCCGCGCCAGACCGCCTCGCAGGCTCGGCGCTGCTGCCGCGGCGTGAAGATCAGCGTGACGTTCACGTTGACCCCGGCCGCGACCACCTCCTCGAGCGCGTCCAGGCCGGCCGGGGTGGCGGGGAGCTTGATCAGCCGGTTCGGCAGCGCCCGCGACCAGCGCCGCGCGAGCTCGACGTAGCGCTCGACCCGCGCCTGATGCGGGAACGCCTCGGCGGGGTCCTCGAGGAGCGGGTCCAGCTCGAGGCTGACGTGGCCGTCGTCGCCGCCCGTCGCCCGCCAGATCGGGAGCAGGAGCTCCTCGGCCTGGTGCGCCAGGCGATCGGCGAAGCGCCAGGCCAGCTCGTCGTCGAGCGGCGCCTTCGCCGCGAGCGAGGCGATCAGGTCGTCGAAGCGACCGCTCGCCGCCAGCTCGCAGATGATGGTCGGGTTCGAGGCGGCCCCGGTCAGACCCAGCGCGCGCGCCTGCCCGACGCGGAGCGGGTCGATCGAGTCGAGCCAGAGCTTGCTCCCCGCCTCGCGCAGGGAGCCGAGCGCGCTCGGCGCCGTCGTCACCATCGCCGCCATGCACCACCTCCCGCCGTCCCCAGGGGACGAGCACGTCCGTCTGGTTGTGGACCGGGCGCCGGGCGGTGTCCAGCGTCTCGGCGCGGGTGGTCCGTCGTCTGCTCGTGGACAGGACGCGGGGCGGCGTCCAGCGTCTCCGGTGCAGGATGCCCAGGCGAGGGTCCGCGGCTTGCCTCCACGGTGGCGCCCGGA
>JAKLHH010001545.1 GCA_022710245.1 Myxococcota bacterium | reverse complement strand
CCTGCCGGGACGGCGACCTCGAGCGCGCCGGCAGAGCGCTGGAGCGCGGGGCGCGCCTCGAGCTGGAGGGGATCCAGAGCCCGCTCTTCCTGGCGGCCACGCACGGCCACACGCACCTGTTTCGCTGGCTGCTCGAGCGGGGCGCTTCACCGTCGAGGGCCGCGACCACCGGCGAGACGCCGTTCTTCGAGGCCATCGCCCGGGACCGCGTCGAGATCCTCGCCCTCTGCCTGGAGGCGGGCGAGTCGGTCGAGCGGCAGGACCCGTTCGGAGGCACGCCGCTCCTGCACGCCGTCGCGCGCGGCGCGGTGCGGGTCGTGAAGGTCCTCCTCGCGAGCGGCGCCGATCCGAACGCGACCGCGGCGCTGGGCTCGTTTGTGCGCGGCACGACGGCCCTCCATCAGCTGGGGGCCGTGGTGCGCGGCCCCGAGATCCTGCGCGCCCTGCTCGCTGCCGGAGCCGACCCCTTCCGGTGCAACGCGCACGGCGAGACGGCGCTCCACCTCCTCTGCCGCAACCTGGAGGCGCCGGCGTCCCTGATGGAGCCGCTCCTCGAGGCCGGCGTCCCCGTCGACGCACGCGACGGCTGGGGGCGAACTCCGCTCTGGGAGGCCGCGCGCTGCAACCACCTCGACGCGGTTAGGCTGCTGCTGGCGCACGGGGCGGATCCCAGCGCCTGCACCACGGAGGACTCGGCGCTCGCTCGCAGCGGCACGAGCGTCTACCAGGCGGCGCGTGAGAGCGCCGACCTGAAGCTGCTGGCGGTGCTGCGCGAGGCTGGCGCCGCGGTGCCTGCCAGGGGCCGCAAGGACGAGCCCGCCGAGGCCATGGACCCGTTCCGCCCTGGAGCGAGCGTGGCTCACGCGAAGTTCGGCGAGGGCGAGGTCGTCGCGAGCCAGGGCTCCCGCGGGGACCGCAAGGTCACAGTGAGGTTCGCCGACGCGACCAGGGTGATGCAGGAGAGGTTCCTGTCCCCGTCGACGCGCACGTCGAGCTAGCGGAGAGGCGCCACGCGCGACGGGCGGGCCTGGCAGCGTGCTGCTCGTGCTGTTGCTCGTGATCGGCCTGGCCCGCCTCGTCCGCGCCGCTCGGCCGGCCTTGCCTCTCGACGAGCGGCCCTGAGATACTCGAGGCATGCTCACTCGCGGGACGCTGTGCGCGCCGGCGCTGCTGGCGCTGCTGAGCCTTGCCTGCGACCGGCGTGAAGCCCCGCGCGCCCCGTCGCCCGGGAGCACGCCGGCCAGGGTCACCCCGCCGAAGGTCCGGCGCGATCCGGTGCCGGGCGCAGGGCGGCCAGTCCCCGTGGCCACTGTCGAGCTGCGGGGACGCGAGCCCGCGCCGGCGCCGCTCCTCGGGGGGACGCTGACCTGCCTGCGGAGAGGACACGCGGACGCGCCGGTCTCCCCGAGGTACTTCGCCAAGCTGCGCTATCGCTCCAGCGACGGGCGTGAGCAGACGGAGCTCCGGGTGAGCCAGGCCGCGGCGGCCTTCAAGGGCTTCTGGCTGACCTGCTCGCGGCAGTGCAGCATCGTCGA
>JAKLHH010001544.1 GCA_022710245.1 Myxococcota bacterium | reverse complement strand
GATCACCGACCAGCGCCTCCGCCCGGGGAGCGCGTCGTCGAGAGCGAGGAGCACGTGCAGAGGACCCGCGTCGTCCGGTTGAAGAGCGGCCAGCTCCGCGAGCAGGCCCCGAACCTCCGCACCATGATCATCGACCTGGCGGAGCCCGCGGCGCCCCTGCCCTCCTTCCATGACCTCTTCGTCGCCCACTACGCGCGCGTGCGCGAGGTCTGCGAGGGCTACCGCCGCGCGGGCGTCGCGCTGATCGCCGTCGACAGCGGCGAGGTGGTGGCGACCGCGTGCGTGGCGGCCAAGCCGGGGACCATCAACACCGCGGTGATCGGCCGCCACGGCATGTGCGACCTCTTCCTCGAGGGCGACCCCAGCCTCTCGCTGCGCCACCTCACGCTGATCCTCTACCCGCTCGAGGGAGGCGCCGACGTCCGCTTCCGCCTCGTCGATCTGCGCACCGCCACCTCCTTCTGCGACGAGCGCGGGCGGCGCCTGGAGGCGCTCGAGGCGGAGGGGCCGGTCTTCATCCGCTGCGGCGAGCACGCGATCTTCATCATGCCGACGAGCGAGGACGAGACGCCGTGGCCCGAGCGCCCCGAGCAGGGCTGGGCCTGCGTCCCGGAGCGGGTCTACCTCGACGACGCGGTCGCCGAGCCCGATCGCTGGCTGCGCCGCCGGCTGCGCGGGCAGGTCCCCGAGGAGTCGAACGACAAGCGGCGGCGGACGCTGGTGCAGTCGGTGCGCGGCCCGGCGCGGGCGCGGCGCAAGCTCGTCGTCGACGGGGAGACCGCGATCGGCGAGCTCGAGGTGGAGTCCGAGGGCGCCCAGAGCCTGATCACGGTGGGGCCGAGCGCGGCCCGCGAGGGGATGCTGCTGGGCCGCTACGAGCGCTGCGACACCGAGGGGCTGGCGGTGCTCGCCGACGGACGCATCTCGCGCGTGCACCTGATGATCATCGCCATCAACGAGCGCCTCTACGCCATCGACACCGCGAGCTCGAACGGCGTCTGGCTCGGCCCCGACGAGGTCCGCGCCGTCGCGCTCGAGGACGGCGCCCGGCTGATGCTCGGCGAGGGCCTCGGCCACGTGACCTGGCGCCGGCGGTAGCCCGCGCCTGGCTCTCAGTTCCTCCGCTTGCCGTCTCCGCCGGGCTCGAGCAGGGCCGGCCCTGCCCCGCTGCTCTCCGCCGGCAGCCCCCGCGCGCTGTCGAAGACCACCTCACCGGGCTGCGCCTCGAGGGCGGGCGCCTGCCGCCTCGCCGCCGCCACCGCCGCGAGCGCGCGCCGGAGCTCGGGGAAGACGAGCAGCGCATCGCCCTCGGCCTCGCCGCTGACGTCGCCCTCGAGGGGCACCACCAGCGCCTCGAGCTGGCGCCGGAGCGGCGCCTCCTCGGCTGGCGAGGCGGCGAGCTCGCGCGCGACCTCCGCGGGCGCGAGGGGGCGGAGCGCCTCCGCCGAGAGCTCGCGGCCGTCGGCTCCGAAGATCTCGCGCAGCAGCCGCTGGCGCCGATTGCGGGCCAGGCGCTGCGGCTCCCGCAGGCTCCTCGC
>JAKLHH010001543.1 GCA_022710245.1 Myxococcota bacterium | reverse complement strand
TCTGGGCGCTCGGGCGCTTCGGCGCGCGCGTCCCGCTCTACGCGGGCGCCGGCGAGGTGGTCGCGCGGGAGAAGGTGGAGGGCTGGCTCGATCGCCTGCTCGGCCTCGACTGGGAGAAGCAGCGAGGGATCGCGCTGGCGGTGGCCCAGCTCGTGCGCCTCTCGGGCGACGCCGCGCGCGACGTCTCCGAGGGCCTGCGCAGCGCGCTGGTCGCCAGGCTGCGCGCGAGCTCCGCGCCGGAGGTCCTGGTCAGCCTGCTGCTCGAGGTGAAGGTGCTGCAGGAGTCCGAGCGCGAGCAGATGTTCGGCGACGCGCTGCCGACCGGGCTGCGGCTGGCGCCCGAGCGCTGAAGCCCGCCTGACGCGAGTGTGATCCGGCGCACAGCAGCGCCTGCCAGCGCGCGAGCGCTCCAGGATCTTCTTGTCTCCCACCCTTTTGCGGTCATACTGTCCGCCGCAACCGGGGGGGGTGGGTCGCAAGAACCAGCAGAAGACTAGCCTGATCCGTGAGCTCTCGTGCTTGAACACCTGCCAGGACGCGTCTCCGTCATCGCGCACCTCCACACGATCGCCTCGAACGGTCCGGCGAGCGAGATGGACCCGCGGATCGGCGGCGCCATCCGCGAGGTCGACGGCGAGGACACCACCATCGCCTGGTCCGAGTGCTTCACCACCATCGAGCGGTTGCTCGGGCTCCTCGCGGGGCCGCGGGCGGTGCAGCTCCTGCTCGTCACCGATCACATGCGCGCGCGCTCGCACCGCCACCCGCGCGGCCACCTGGAGGCGGCGGCCCGCGAGCCGCGCCTAGCGCTCGGCGCCGAGCTGGCGACCTGCACCCGTGACAGCGACGGCCGCGTGCGCCACGGCCCCGAGATCCTCGCCTACGGCGGCCGCGAGCTGGTTGAAGGTCCGGCGGGTCCCTACCACGGGCTCTCGCCGCTCCTCCTCGAGGAGCTCTACGACACCTGCCTCGATCGAGAGGGCGGCGAGCTCTCCACGCTGCGCGCGCGCGACCTCCTCCTCGAGCGCGGCGTCGCCCACGCGCTGAGCCACCCGTTCGACGGCCACGACCTCTCGCTCGAGGCCACCTTCGACGTGATCGGCGAGTTCACCTTCATCGAGGTGCTCAACGGCGGCCACTACGCCGAGAGCGCCCGCGTCCTCGGCGCCTTCGTCGCGCTCACCAACGCGCTGGTGCGTGGAGCGCGCCTGCCCGAGGACGAGCTCGGCCCGCTGGCGCGGCGCCTGGTGGCGCGGATCCGCGAGCGCGGGCGCCCGCTCTGCGCCTTTGGCGGCTCGGACGCACACAGCCACGACTTCCAGCGGGTCATGCTCTCGCTGGCGCCGCCAGCGGGCCGCGCCCCGGAGTCGGTGCGCCCCACCGACCTCTTCCGCCTCATGCTCGAGCTCGACGAGACCGCGCGGCGGGGCGACCTCGCCGCCGTGACCGCGGCCGCCGAGCGCTTCGCGACCCACGGGCGGCCCGCGACGCCGCTCCGCCGGCTCGCCGACGTCCTGTCGATCATCTGGCTCAACGCGACGCGG
>JAKLHH010001542.1 GCA_022710245.1 Myxococcota bacterium | reverse complement strand
GCCTCCTCGAGGAGTACCACGCGGGGCTGGAGGCGCGCGACTTTCACCGGCGGCAGGCTCTGTCCGTCAGGGGCGGGTCACTCCTGCGGCGTGCGGTCCGTGGCGCAGGCGCACCCGGCGCAGCTGCAGCGGGAGGACTCCGCCTGCGAGGCGGTGAGACGCGCGATCCGCCGCAGACGCAGCGCGCGCTCGACGCGCGCGAGCACGGCGAGGACCGGCCCGGCGGCGACGGAGAAGACGAGCTCGACGAGGTTCTTCATGATTCCCCCCTGGGTAAGTAGAGTGCGGTCCTGAAGAGTGGACGAGGCCGCGGCGCCCTTCAAGCCATCAGCGGCAGCGGAGTTTCCGGCGGGCGGAGATCGCCCGCGCCGGGGTATGATCACCGTCCACCTGCAGGAGGAGCAGCCATGACGGTCGGTGATCCCGGAGCGCCCTGAAGGGACGCGAGTCGAGAGCATCTCTGCCCTCGGCGAGCAAGGTAAGGGGGGGGGCCGATCCTCCCGGCCCGCCATCTTGCCCTCGAGGATCCTCCCGGCCCGCCATCTTGCCCTCGAGGGCAAGGTCAGGGGGCGGGTCTCCGGTCCCACCTCCAACCTTGCGCGAATTCGCGCAATGACAGAGGGCAGATCTGGGGTCCCCCCAACAAGCTTGCGCGAATTCGCGCAAGCTTCGGGGGTGGGTCTCCGGTCCCACCGCCAACCTTGCGCTCGACTCGGCCCCGAGCGCGACTCGCGCCCGGCGCCTTCCCGATCAGGCCCGTGGGCCGAGTGGGCCGAGGACACCGCCAGCCTCGAGTGCCCGAGGGGTTATCTGATCGGCATGTGCGCGATTCCCGGTCGGACGACGAGCCACGATGAGGCGGGGCGTGTGGGCAGTGCGGCGCCGAGGAGCGGGCTCAGCGCGCGGTGCGGCTCAGCACGAAGCGCGCGTTCGCGACGGGGGCGCCGGCGAGGCGGACCTCGACCCGGTAGCGACCGGGGGGCCAGCCCGCGGTGGGCCGGGTCGCGCGCCCGCTCACCACGTAGCGCCCCGGCGCGGAGGCGCGGGTCGCGCGCTTCGCGTCGAACGGGATCTTCGACTCGAGGATCTGGAAGTTCGGCGGCGCGGCCTTGCCGACGTCCTCGGCGATCCAGGCCACGCTGTAGGTCTGGCCCGGCCGGGGGAGGCTGGCGGTCACGTAGGTGACGTTGATGACCGGCGAGCCCGCGCTGAGCTCGGTCTGGCCCGCGGCGCAGACCTCGCCGACGAGCGCGGCGCAGACGGCGATGGTGCCGCTCGCGTCGCCCGCGCTCTTGCTCGTGGCAGCCGCGCCGCTGCCCGAGCCCGTGCCCGGCGCTGGCTGCGGCTTGCAGGCGCCGAGGAGGACGCCGAGGACGGCGAGGTGAGCGAGCGAGCGGACGCTGGGCATGGGGCTGAGCTCCTGAACCTGCGGCCCATCCTATAGCGAGACGGTCCGTCCGTGGCAAGGTCCGAGGCGCGCTTCGCCTCGCGCGGTCGAGGGCGCATCGGAGCGGCTGCAGCCTCGAAGCGGCGTACGATGACCGTGCCCCGGAGACTCC
>JAKLHH010001541.1 GCA_022710245.1 Myxococcota bacterium | reverse complement strand
TCCTGCCCCAGCTTCAGCCCGTGGTGCCAGGCTAGGCCGACGTTGCGGTCGCGGTCGAGCTTGATCTCGAGGAGGTAGGCCTCGATGAAGATCTGCCGCTTCGGCTGGTCGAGCTCGTCGATCAGCCGCCGCACCTGCAGGTAGTCCCTGAGCGAGGCCATGACGAGGAGCGCGTTGTTGCTCGGCTCGGCGTTGATCCGCACCTGCCCCTCGAAGGAGCTCGCCCCCGCGGCGGGCGCGGGGCCGCGGGCGCGCGCGCCGGCGGCGCCGGTCGTCAGCGTCGAGAGCGCGGTCGCCAGCTTCTCCGCCTGGCTGTGCTTGAGGCGGTAGACCCAGGGCTGCGTCCGGCTCACGTCGCTGCCCACGTCGAGGGTCTGGATCAGCGCCCGCACGCGGCGGAAGGTCCCCGCGCTCGCCAGCACGATCAGCGAGCCGGAGGCCGCGTCGGCGAGGAAGCGGACCGTCGGCTGCTGCGGGGCCGGCGGGGCGGCCTCCCCCTCGGCGCGGAGCGCGGGGGCGGCGGCGCCAGCGGCGCTGCTCGGCGAGTAGATCTCGCCGAGGAGCTTGACCAGGTCCGCGGGGTCGGCGTGCTCCGGGCGGACCACCCAGATCTCCGCGCCGCCCATCGGCCGGTCGAGCTCGCCGAGGATGGCGAGCATGCGCCGCAGGTTCGCCCCGTGGTCGGTGAGGACGAGGAGGTTGCCCGGCGCGTGGCTGGAGACGTCGCCGCTCCGCGACTTCATCTTCTGCAGGAGCGGCAGCACCTGCTCGACGCGCGCCTCGCGCAGGCGCACGAGCTGGGTCACCACCTCGTCGCTGTCCGGCAGCCTCGCGCGCTCGCTGTCCTTCAGCGTGCGCACCGGGTACTGCACCGCCCAGTTGCTCTGGATCACCTTGAGCGTGGCGCCGCTCGGCACCACCGTCAGCCCCAGCACCTCGAGCGCGCTGAGGAAGCCGCGGTAGGCCTCGCCGGGGCTGATCGGCGTCGGCGAGACGAAGGTCACCGCCTGCGCGCGCAGCGTCGCCGGCAGCACGAAGCGCTTGCAGGTCATGCTGCTGATCCAGGAGACGAGGTCGCCGAGGTCGGTCTGCGCCTTCAGGTTCACCTTCACCCGGCGGCCGGCGGGCACCTTCAGGCAAGAGTTGAACTCCGGCTCGCCGGCGTGCTTCGTCGCAGCCTTCGCGGCCGGCGCCTCCTCGGCCTCATCGCCCGCGGCGAGCGCGCGCGGCCCGGAGAGGAGAGCGGTGAGGAGGGCGAGGTGGAGGGCTGGGCGGGTGATCATCGCTCGAGCTCCGCGGCTGGTCATGCCGCGAGGCTGAGCAAGCGCGATGCCAGCGCGATCGCCGCCAGATCACGCGAGCGCTCGTCGGGATCGCGGCCCGGCGCGTCAGCGTGTCGAGGCCAGCGCCGGGAGGCGAGTCAGGCTGGCAGCCATGAGCGCGATTGTCTCAAGTCTCGTCGAGAACCCGGCGCTGTCAGTAGGCGTAGCCGAAGAGGCTCCAGTCCCTGGCCCCGAGATAGACCGTCACGGCGAGCGCGGCCGCCGCGAGCGAGAGCACCA
>JAKLHH010001540.1 GCA_022710245.1 Myxococcota bacterium | reverse complement strand
GCGCCCGAAGCCGACCTCGGCCGCCTGCAGCTCGCGCGCGGCGTCGTCGGCCACGAGACGGTACGGCAGCTCCTGGAGCGCTGTCCCCGGCTCTCCCTGGTCGAGACCTACACGAACTACTTCCGCGCCCAGCCCTGGGACGAGGTGAGAGAGACCTTCGCCCGGGCGCCCCGCTCGGTGGCTGAGCTCTCGCTGCTGGTGAGCGCGAGCGGGCTCGAGCTGCACCTCCAGGAGATCCTCGGGCTGAAGCTCCTGGCCAGGACCGAGAAGCTGACGCTGCGCATGCTCGGCGCGCCGCCGCGCCTGAGCGCCGAGCTCCTGCAGCGCGCGCCGCGATCGCTCGCCAGCGTCCAGCTCGTACGCGAAGGAGGCCGCGTCGCCGCCGAGTGGGTCAGGCAGCAGGGGCGGTGGCAGGCGGCAGGGCGCGGCTGAGCCGCGAGGGCGTCCGGGAGGGGACCCTGGCTCAGGCGGCAGGGCTGTCCGGGAGGAGGTCGGTGGAGCGATCGCGCGCCACCTGGTAGCGCTCGAGCAGGTCCGGGGTCGCGCGCCTGACCTCGTCGGTGTCGAAGAGGAGCCGCTGACCGTTGCCCAGCTCGATCTCGCACTGCGCGCCGGCTCCCTCGACGAGACGCACGAAGTCCGCCATGTCGCGCGGCGCCTGGCCGTTCACCGCCGCGACGATCGCGGAGAAGTTGTCCTCGTAGCCGACGTTGATCCGGTGGGCCAGCACGGTGTTGAGCACCACCACCTGCCGCTGCTCCTCCGTCGGCCACCGGTCCTGCAGGAACACGGTGAGGCGCGCGGGGGCGTTCTTCCACCACTCGTCGCCCCAGGTGCCGAGGAAGTCGAGGGTCAGCGGCTGGAAGATGAGCCCCGCGTAGATGAAGTAGGTCGACGGCCGCTCGTAGCGGTAGTTGTCCACCATCTGGGTGAGGAGCTTGAGCTCGACGCGGAGGAGCTTGCGCTCGCCGCCACGCAGCACGAGCAGCTCGATCTCGTCTCCGATCAGGTGGTCGCCGCGGATCACGTCGAGGTCCGTCCGGTAGCGCCCCCGGTAGGGCACGGTGCCGTCGCTCCCGACGGTCAGGCCGTCGATCGCGAGCAGCACGTCGCCCTCCAGGACGTGGCCCCAGGTCGACGATCCGTACTCGACGCGGGTCACCAGCACCCCGCTCTCGTCGTCACGCAGCCCCAGGTGCCTGCGCAGGGTCGGGTTGGCAATGTTCTGCCGCCAGAGGCCGTGCCCGGGGATGCGGCTGTCCTTGCCGCGCGCCACCGCGTCGAGGAAGCGCCGCAGCAGGGGCGCTGGCACCATCACGCCCTGGCCCTCGGTGTCCCAGCGCTTCTGGAACGCGATCCCCACGACCTTGCCCTCGCGGAACACCGGCCCGCCGCTGTTGCCCGCGTTGATCAGGAGCGACGTTTGCCACCGGTCGTCTTGGCCGGAATGGTTGCTGATCAAGCCTTCGGTGACGCTCATATCCTGGTCGACAGGATACCCTAGCAGGAAGACCCGCGAGCCGACCGGCACGTCGTCGGGGTTAGTGTAAGCCGGCATCGGGC
>JAKLHH010000154.1 GCA_022710245.1 Myxococcota bacterium | reverse complement strand
CCAGGTCCCCTACCCGAACCGGCCCGTCTCCTGCGACACGGCGCGGCTGAGGCGCGTCCTCGAGCTGGCCGCGCAGAAGGCAGGCTGGGGCAAGCGACTGCCGGCGGGGATGGGCCGGGGCATCGCCCAGCAGTTCTCCTTCTACTCGTACGCGGCGCAGGTGATCGAGGCCTCGGTGGAGAAGGGCGGCCGCGTGCGGGTGCATCGCGCCGTCTGCGCCCTCGACTGCGGGCGCGTGGTCAACCCGGGGCTGGTCGCGGCGCAGGTCGAGGGCGCGGTCGCGCTCGGGCTGACGATGGCGCTCAAGGACCCGATCACGATCGAGAAGGGGCGCGTCGTGCAGGGGAACTTCGACGGCTACGACGTCCTCCGGCTCGACGAGATGCCGAAGGTCGAGGTGCACCTGGTGCCCTCGAGCGAGCCGCCGACGGGGGTCGGCGAGCCGCGCGTGCCGCCGGTCGCGCCGGCGCTCTGCAACGCCCTCTACGCGGCGTGCGGCAAGCGCGTGCGCCGGCTCCCCGTGCGCAAGGAGGACCTGCGCTGAGGCTCGCGACCCTCGCCGCAGCTGCGCCGATCAGCCTCGGAGCGGCGAGCCGAGGTCCGTCGCCTCGCAGAGGACCCAGCCCCTGCGCCGCGCGAAGACGAGCGCCTCGTCGAGGGCCTGCAGCGCGTTCCTTGCCTGGGCGACGAGCTCCGGCCGCCTCCCCTGCGGGCCGAAGTGGGTCTCAGGCGAGCAAGGCTGCCCACCGGCGCGAGCCCGGGCGCCGGCTCAGCGGCGACGGCGGAGGGCGAGGCAGAGCCCGAGGACGCCGAGCAGCGCGAGGAGCGCGAGCCCGGTGCCCGGCCGCGAGGTCGCGGCGCCCGCGAGCGCGCAGCCGCCGCTGTTCGCGGGCGGCGTCTCGACCGGCGGGTTCGTGGTGCCGCAGACAGCGGTGGTGAAGCTGAGGTCGTCGCCCTTCGCGTCACCCGCGGTGCTGCTGGCCTCCACGCGGAAGTGGTAGGTCGTGTTGCAGGTGAGCCCGGTCAGCGCCGCGCTCACGGCGGCCGCGCTCGCGCTCCCGGCGAGCGGGCTCTCCTTGGCGGTCGCGGTGCTGCCGTAGCTCGCCGTCGCGCCGAAGGAGAAGGTGACGGTGGTGCCCACGCCGTTCGCGCTGACGGTGCCGTGCAGCGTGGCCGTGGTCTGGGTGAGGTCGCTCGCCGCGACGCTGGCCGCCGTCGGCGGGACCGCCGCGCTGCCGCTCACCTGCGCGACGTTGGAGAGCTCCGAGGTGCTGTCCGTCGTGCAGTTCTTCAGCGCGAAGCACTTGAGGATGTTGAACCAGCCGGGGCTCGAGGGCCCGAAGACGATCTTGGTGACGTCCGTCGCGGTCATCACCAGGTAGCCGCCCCCCGTGTTCACGGGCAGGGTGGAGCTGCAGCGGCCGTTCGTGCAGCCGGTGAGCTTGCCGCTCGAGTCTGCGGTCGCCGTCTGCTCGCCGAGGAAGGTCATCGCCTTGGCGGCGGTCTGCGAGGCGGCGTCGAGCTTGAAGAACTCCAGGCGGTGGGTCGCCGACGGCTTGGCGACCAGCGTCCAGTCGAGCCGCGTGCTCGCGCCGCTGGTGGAGGGCGCGCTGGCCCCCGCGCAGGCGCCGTCGCTGGCCCCGGCCGCGCAGATCACCGGCTGGTTCTGATCCAGGTTCGGGTAGTTCTGCGGGTAGGGGGTGTGCGCGGGATCGTCGGCGGCGTTCTTGGGGTGGTCGAGGTCGATGCCGAGGCTGGCGTTGTGGTAGATCAGGTTGCGCTGGAAGAGGTTGGCCCAGCCGCTGTCGTTGCCGCCGTTGCGGAGCGCGATGCCGTGGCGCTTGTTCGCCGCGATCACGTTGCGGTCGGTGGCGCCGGTGCCGCCGACGGTGGTCGCGCTGGCGGCGTCGAGGTGGATCCCGTCGGAGCCGTTGCCGAGCGTGAGGTTCCCCGCCTGCCCCGCGGCGACCCCGAGGTAGTTGCCGAGGATGCTGGTGCCGCTCGTCGTCGCCAGCTTGACCACGATCCCGTGGCGGCCGTTGGCGGCGATGGTGTTCGCGTCGCCGGCGCCCGAGCCGCCGATGCTGTTGTCCGAGCTGGTGACGATGACGCCGTCGCCCTTGTTCCCGTGCTGGGCGGAGGCGACCGGGCCCTTGCCGAAGTCGCCCAGGCCGATGGTGTTGCCGACCACCTTCACCTTGGTGCTCTTGCCGGTGATCACCACGCCGGCCTGGTCGGCGCCGAGCGTGTCGGGGTAGGCGTTGTTGTTCTCGCCCTGGTTGCCGCTGATCACGTTGCCCGCGATGACCAGCGAGAGGCTGGTCGCGTTGTAGCTCGCCGCGGCCGTCGAGGGCGTGGCGTCGCCGACGTAGACGCCGCTGAGGCCGTTACCCACCTTGGCGGTGTCGAGCGCGCCGAGGCCGATCGCGTTCCCCATGATGAAGATCGGCAGCAGCACGGCGCCGGACTCGACGTGCACCCCGTGCTGGGTGTTGCCGCTGATCACGTTCCCCGGCCCGACCAGGTTGCCGAAGGTCCCGCCGATGAAGTGGACGCCCGACTTGCCGTTCGGTAGCGCGAACGCGCCGGCCGCGTCGACGCCGATCATGTTCTTGGAGATGATCACCGCGGCGAGGTTCTCGCTGAAGACCTCGACGCCGTGCCCGCCGTTGCCCCCGATCACGTTGTCGGTGATCAGGATCGGGTCGGTCAGCGCGGCGAGCGCGGTGACCAGGTTGCCGGAGAACTTGTTGATCTGCCCGGAGACATCGGGGAGCGAGATGTCGGGGAGCGGGAAGGGGAAGCTGTCGTAGACGCCCTTCAAGAAGGTGTTCACCTTCGAGGCGCTGTCGATCGCCACGTAGATGTGCGAGCTGGAGACCGAGATGCCGTGGCCGGTGTTGGCGGTCTTCGCGCTGGCAGAGAGGCCGGTCACGTCGGTGCCGATGTAGTTGCTGAGGATCTTGAAGCCGTGGCCGTTGCCGCTGATGGCGTCGCCGCCGCAGTGCTGGATGTTGAGGAAGGAGATGGTGGTGCCGTTCGCGCCCTTCGGGTTCTGCGCGGTCTGCGCGTCGCTCAGCGTGAAGCAGGGCAGGCCGCCGCCGTCGATGATGGTACGCAGCGCGGGGATGCCGCTGATGATGAAGGGCGCGGTCAGGGTGAGGCCGCCGCCGTTGGAGATGGTCACCTTGGGGACGGCGAAGGTGATGGTGTGCGGGCCCGTGCTGTTATTGCCCTCGACGATCGCCGCGCGCAGGGTGCAGCTCGCGGCGTTGCTGGTGCAGGGCGTGGCGCCGGTGGGCGGGTAGGGCGTGTCGCCCGCGCTCGTCACGGTGAACGACTTGGCCAGCGCCGGCGCGGCGAGCAGGGTGAGCGTGAGCAGCCCCGCGAGGCAGGCGAGTGGGGTGGCAGCGACAAGCCTCCAGGTCCGTCCGTGGTGCACCAGGTCCTCCTGCAGCGTAAGTGAAGAGTCGAGCACGTCCATGGGTGGAATGCTGAACAGGATGCCCTGACGCAGGGTGTGGTGCCAGTGACCGGGCTTACAGGATTCGCCCTGCTCGCGTCCTGCGCGCCGCGAGCCCAGGCGGGCAGGCATCTTGACGCATCGGCAAGAAGGCATCATGATGTCCATATGCGGACCACGCTGACTCTCGACCCGGACGTCGCGATGCTCCTCGAGAAGGAGATGCACCGGCAGCGCAAGCCGTTCAAGCAGGTCGTCAACGAGGCGCTGAGGCGCGCGCTCGGGGGCGCGGGGAGCAGCCGGCGCGTGCCTCCCTACCGCGTGGTCCCGCACGAGGCGACCCTGCAGCCGGGCGTGGACCGCGTGGGGTTCAACCGGCTGGCGGACGAGCTCGAGGACGAGGCGGTGCTGAACCAGGGCCGCCGATGATCGTCCCTGACATCAACCTCCTCCTCTACAGCACCATCAAGGCCTTTCCCGAGCACCCCCGCGCCAGGCGCTGGCTCGAGGACGTGATGAACGGCGAGGCAGACGTGGGCCTCGCGGCGCCCGCCCTCTTCGGGTTCATCCGGCTGTCGACCAACCGCCGTCTCTTCGCGCCGCCGCTCGCCGTCGAGGACGCCGTGCAGAGGGTGGAGGAGTGGCTGGCGCGCCCGCACGTCGTCTTCTTGCTGCCGGGCCCTCGGCACCTCGAGCTCGCGTTCCGCCTGCTCCGCGGGCTCGGCACCGCCGCGAACCTGACGACGGACGTGCAGCTCGCCGCGCTCGCCATCGAGCACCAGGCGGAGCTCCACTCGAGCGACACCGACTTCGCTCGCTTCCCGCAGCTCCGCTGGGTGAACCCGCTGGCGACGTGACCCCTCGCATCCGCGCCCCTGACGCGCGCGGAGCTCAGCGGTAGCCCTTCCTGCGGGCGGCGGCGGCGGCCTTCTCGAGCTGCAGGCGCGCTGCGTCCGCGCTCGCCAGCTCCTTCAGCGCCGGCTTGCCGGCCGTGCCCACCTTCGCGCTCCGGGTCAGCAGCCGCGGCCCGTGCGCGATCCCCTCCCAGAAGCGCTGGCCGCTCTCCAGGTAGACGCGGCGCGTCTGCGGGCCCAGCTGCTCATCGACGGCGAGCACGTAGAGCTCCCCGAGGCGCGCCTCGAGCGCTCTCTTGAACTTGAGGTTCAGCTGCTGGCAGATCAGCCAGGAGAGCACGTGATAGGGCTCGCCGCTCGGCAGGTGGTACCAGACCCTGGGCTGCCCCTCGCCGCGCGGCGCGCGCGTCTGCCGCGGATCGAAGAGGAGGATCGGCTGATCGTCCTCGAGGGCGAGGACGTCGATCTCCGGGTGCAGCTTGCGCAGTGACTTCTTGACGCGATCCCGGAGCGTGGCGCCCTCGCTGGCGAGCTCGCCGGGCGAGAGCCAGCGGAGCATGGTCGAGCCGAGGGTGACCGTCAGCGGGCCGACCTCACGCCAGACCTCGGCGAGCTCCGCGGGCACCGAGCAGCCCGCGCGCTGTGCGTAGCCGGCCACCTCCGCCTCGCTGGCGCCGGGCCGGGCAACGACGGTGACCTCCGGCGCGCGCGGCGCGAGGCCCGCTCTCTCGCAGGCGCTCCACATGGCCGGGATCGCCCCCGCGGTCCAGCTCGCCGTCCGGCTGTCGTCGCGCCAGCGCTCCTCGATGAAGGCCGCCAGGGTCTGCGTCATCGGCTGTTCCCTCAGGGTACCCGCAGCGCCTCGGCCACCACGCCCCAGTGCGCCGTGCCCCCGAGGGTGAACGGCACCGCGAGGCCGCTCTGCGGCCCGCTGACGAAGAGGTGCTCGGAGAGGGTGGCGCGGTCCGAGCCGCTGGCCGAGAGGACGATGGCGTAGAAGCCTGTCCCGCAGGTGAGCGAGGGGTAGCCCGCGCCCACTGCGAGGACGCCGAGGATGACGGCCCCCGGGCTGGCGGTGGTCACTGCCACGCTCGCGCTGCTCGAGTTCCCGCTGGCGGTCTTGGGCGCGCCGTCGAAGGAGGCGGTCGGGCTGACGCCGCTGAAGGCGAACGCCGCCGCCGCCCAGTGCGTGGAGCCGTTGTCGAGGGCGAGGGTGACCGTGACCTTGCCGGGGAGCGGGGCGACGGCGAAGTAGGTCACCAGCGCCTCGGCGCCGTGGTAGTTGAGCTTCGCGCGGCCGGTCCAGGTGAGGCTCGGGCTCGAGGCCACCGACTTCACCGGCTGGTCCGTGCTGAGGACCGCGGCCACGTAGATGAGGTCGTTCGGCCGGGTGGTGGTGAGCGAGACCTGGATCGAGCCGCTGTAGCCGCTGCCCTGGCCGCTGGCGTCGAGCGCGGGCAGGGCGACGCAGGTCGAGCTGATGCAGGTCAGGCTCACCGCGCTGCAGCTGGCGCCCGCGCAGCAGGGCTGGCCGAGGGCGCCGCAGGGGGGCGGCTTGTCCGGGCCCAGGTCGAGCGGGGCGGCCTCGCGCGGGGAGGTCTCGAGCCGCGGGCCGTCGGCGTGGTCGGCCGCCTGGTCCCTGAGGGGCGCGTCGGGGAACACCGCCGCCTCGAAGGCGCGCGGCCCGTCGACGACCGGCAGGGTCCCGGCCCCATCGAAGGTGCACGCCGCGAGGCTCAGCAGCACCACCACCTGGGCCCGGAGGGCGTGTCCGCCGCGCGCTGACATGGGCCCAGTATACAGTGATCCAGGTCGACCCGTGTGGGGTGTGGCGCTAGAGTCGACACGTACCCGAAAGGTAGGCTCTCATCATGCGTACATGCTCGCTCGTCTCCGCGCTGGTCCTGATCGTCGCGCTCACCGCTTGCAAGCGCCCGCCGGCGCAGCCGTCACAGCCCGCGGCCCCGTCCGCCCCGGCGACGCCAGCGACGCCAGCGGCCGCCGGCGGCGACTGGCAGATCAGCGCCGACCAGGCGTCCTGGGCCCCGGTCGCGCTGCCCAGCGTCCGCTGGGGCTGCGACCACTGCGACCGCTACTTCAAGCGCACCGTGCAGGGCGTGCCGAAGGCGGTCAGCTTCCGCTTCGCCTCGGACAACAAGGCCCGCCTGCTGGTGAACGGCACCGAGGTCTTCGCCGAGTTCTGGAAGGACAAGTTCTGCACCGACCAGCCCTGCTGCGCGAAGTGCTGCGACAGCGAGGCGAACTGCAAGCGGCTGGTGGCGACCGGGGCGCGCTACTCGCTGTCGCCGGAGGCGCTCAAGGCCTTCCGCGAGGGCGCCAACGAGGTCGTCTGGCAGGTGCACCAGGAGACCGGCGGGTCGGGCTTCCACGTGGAGATGGAGCTCGGGCGCTGAGCCCGCTGACCTCGGGACTATCGCGGAACGGTACCACGTTCGAAGTACGGCTCCGAAAGGGGGACACATGCCAACCACTTCATCTGCGACGGGGCTCATCGCTTGCTGTCTCCTGACTGGCCTGGGTTGCTCGTCAGGGCCGTCCGCTGGTGACGCGCGCGACCGGGCCGCCGAGCGGGGTGCCGAGCTCGGGCCGGACGGCATCAGGAAGAACCCGTGCCCCTACCCGTCGGGCGCCAGCCTCTGCCCCGCCGGTCAGTACTGTCTCGACTACAAGCGATGTGCCACGCTCGGTGCGAGCCAGGTCGCCGACTGCACCGGCGCGCCGGAGACCGAGCGCTCGATCGGGGCCAGCACCGAGCAGGTGGGCTTCTTGCCCGCGACCTTGAAAGGGCAGGTGGCCAACAAGACCTCGACGTCCTTCTCGGTGAGCTCGGGGGACAAGACCGTCGACGTCCGCTACTCCCTGCCGCCGGAGATGACCATCGACGTGGCGGACGGCGACCCGCTGACCCTCGAGCTCTGTCCGGTCATCCTCGGGCCCGGCTACGTCTACGCCGTGCGCGCATTCGACCCCGCCGGCCAGCTCGTCTTCGCTGGCGCGGATGGCACCGAGGTCACGCCGACAGCCTGCTTCAGCAAGGGGCCTCTGCAGGTGACGCGCGAGGAGCTCTCGTGCGGCGTCCACGCACCGACGCCTCCCTACGCGGAGTGGCCCTACGTGCCCTTCGCGCTGAAGTTCAGCGGCGACACCAGCGTCACGCTCGGCCAGCGCGGTCGGGGCGAAGTCACCATCGGCGGCCGGAGCTACCAGGTCGCGAGCTTCGTCAGCTTTCACACCCTCGAGTGGACGGCCACCGACGTGGGCGGCGCCTACGAGGTCTTCGCCGTGGTGCGCAAGTGAGCGCGGGTCACCCCGCCGCGATCCCCTCGTTCATCGCGCCCGTCCGGTAGCCCTCGAGGTCGAGGGCGACGTAGCGGTAGCCGAGCGCCTTGAGCGCCGCCGCCACCTCGCGTCGCGCCTCCTCGCCCAGCAGCAGCGCGAGCCCCTCGGGGTCGGCCTCGATGCGCGCCACCTCGCCGTGGTCGCGGACGCGCACCTGGCGCACCCCGCGGGCGCGGAGCACCTCCTCGGCGCGGTCGATCCGCTGCAGCCGCTCGACGGTGATCAGCGACCCGTAGGGGATGCGCGAGGCGAGGCAGGCGAGCGAGGGCTTGTCCCAGACCGGGAGGTCGCGGGCCTTCGCCAGCTCGCGGATCTCCGCCTTGGTCAGGCCCACCTCCTGCAGCGGCGCCCGCACCCCGCGCTCGCGCGCGGCCTTCAGGCCCGGCCGGTAGTCCTTGAGGTCGTCGACGTTGCTCCCCTCGACGACGCAGGGGAGCCCCTCGCGCGCGGCGAGCTCGCCGAGCTTGCCGAAGAGCGTCCCCTTGCAGATGAAGCAGCGGTGCTGCGGGTTCTGCTGGTACTCCGGGTTGGAGAGCTCGTCGGTGTCGATCACCTGGAAGCGCACGCCGAGCTGCTCCGCGAGCCGCACCGCGCCCTCCAGCTCGCGGGCCGGGAAGGAGGGCGAGCGCGCGATCACGGCGAGCGCGCGCTCGCCGAGCGCCTCGCGGGCGGCGGTGAGGAGGAGCGCGCTGTCGACGCCGCCGGAGAAGGCGACCAGCGCGCCGCCCATCGCGCGCAGGTTCTCGACGAGCTCGCCGTACTTGCGCTCGGCCCCCATCAGATGCCTCCGCCGTTCTCGAAGCGGTCGTTGCGCGGCTGCTGCTGCGCGATGTGGCTCCCCGGCGGCAGCGAGCGCGTGAGCCAGACGTTGCCGCCGACCACCGAGCCCTTGCCGATGGTGACGCGGCCGAGGATGGTGGCGCCGGAGTAGATGGTGACCTCGTCCTCGAGGATCGGGTGGCGCGGGATGCCCTTGATCGGGTTCCCGTCGGCGTCGAGGGGGAAGCTCTTCGCGCCGAGGGTGACGCCCTGGTAGATGCGCACGCCCTTGCCGATCACGCAGGTCTCGCCGATGACGACGCCGGTCCCGTGGTCGATGAAGAAGGCGGGCCCGATCTGCGCGCCCGGGTGGATGTCGATGCCGGTGATGCTGTGCGCGTGCTCGGTGATCATGCGCGGCAGCAGCGGCACGCCGAGGCCGTGCAGCGCGTGGGCGATGCGCTGGTTGGTGATGGCGAGGACCCCCGGGTAGCAGAAGATCGCCTCGTCCGGCGAGGTCGCCGCCGGGTCGCCCTCGAACGCCGCGCGCACGTCGCTGGCGAGGAGCGCCTGCAGCGCCGGCAGCTGGCCCATGAACGCGGCGGCCACCCGGCGCGAGACCCCCTCGCACTCGCCGTGCAGGTTGCGCTCCTCGCAGACGAAGCAGATGCCGCGCTTGACCTGCTGCTGGAGCGCGCTCTGCACGCGGTCCAGCGTGTGGCCGAGGTGGAAGCGCAGGTTCTCCGGGGTGATCTCCGAGTGACCGAAGTAGCCGGGGAAGAGCACCGAGCGCAGCGCCTCGACGATGGCGACCACGGCGTCGCGCGAGGGGAGCGCGTCGGCGCAGGGGATGCGCGAGGTGTTGCGGACCAGGTTCGGGTGGCCGGCCGCGAGCGCGTCGACGACGGCGCTGAGCGTCGGCTTCGGCTGGCGGAGGTCGAGGGCGGAGAGCGCGGACTGGGCGCGCTGGAGCGGGTTCGGGGTCATCGGGTCTCTCCTGCCTCGCGCGCGGTGTGCGCGCGGAAGGTGACGTGCTCCTACTTGAGGTCTTCGAAGAGCCAGGTGCTGAGGTAGCGCTCCCCCGTCGACGGCAGCACCGTGACGATCAGCTTGCCCTCCAGCTCCGGCCGCCGCGCCACCTCGAGCGCGGCCCACACGTTGGCGCCCGAGGAGATCCCCGCGAGGAGGCCCTCCTCGCTCGCCAGGCGTCGCGCCATCACGCCAGCCTCCTCGTGGCCGACGCGGATCACCTCGTCGACCAGGTCCATGCGCAGGATCTCGGGCTTGAAGCCCGCGCCGAGGCCCTGCAGCTTGTGCGGCCCGGGCTTGCCGCCGGAGAGGACCGCCGAGTCGGCGGGCTCGACGGCGATGGCGCGAAAGGAGGGCTTGCGCGGCTTGATCACCTCGGCGACCCCGGTGATGGTGCCGCCGGTGCCGACGCCGGCCACCAGCACGTCGGCCTTGCCGTCGGTGTCGCGCCAGATCTCCTCGGCGGTGGTGCGCCGGTGGATCTCCACGTTGGCCGGGTTGGAGAACTGCTGCGGGATGAAGTAGCGCGGGTCCTCGGCGGCCATCCGCTCGGCGTGCCGGATCGCGCCCGGCATCCCCTCGGAGCCGGGGGTGAGGATCAGCTCGGCGCCGAAGATGCGGAGGAGCTTGCGGCGCTCGATGCTCATCGTGTCGGGCATCACCAGCGTGCAGCGCAGGCCGCGCGCGGCGCAGACGAAGGCGAGCGCGATGCCGGTGTTGCCGCTGGTCGGTTCGAGGACGATGGTGTCCGGCTTCAGCTTGCCGTCGCGCTCCGCCGCGTCGAGCATGGCGACGCCGATGCGGTCCTTCACGCTGGCGGCGGGGTTCTGGTACTCGAGCTTGGCCACGACCTCGGCGCGAAGGCTGGCGGTGACGCGGTTCAGCCGCACCAGCGGCGTCCCGCCGATCAGCTCGGTGACGCTCCTCGCGATCCTCATGCGTCCCTCCTTCACCTCTCCCTCGACGCCCGCTCAGATCTCGAAGGACGCGACGCTCGCGTCCTTCTGGGACTGCCGCGCGACCACCTCCGCGAGGCTGATCGCCGAGAGCAGCTCCTCCATGGTCTGGCTCAGCTCCCGCCAGAGGTCGACCCCCGCGCACCGCGGCGCGCGCTCGCAGCACGACGGGTTGCTGGCGCACCCCGCGAGGGCGAGCGAGCCCTCGAGTACGGCGATGATCTCTCCG
>JAKLHH010001539.1 GCA_022710245.1 Myxococcota bacterium | reverse complement strand
GGGCCACCTCGGGGCTGACCTGCAGGAACTGCACGGCGAGCTCGGAGCCGCTCGCGTAGGGACGGTGCCAGACCAGCCGGGCAGGCAGCTCCAGCAGCCCCTCGCCGCCGCCCAGGTCAAGCGAGAGCTCCAGCTGATCCTCGCCCTCGGTGAAGGCACCCTCGAGGCGGAGACGGGCTCCGGTGACGGCCAGGTCCCGGGTCTCGCCGCGTAGCTCCACCCGCGTCCCGCGCGCCGTCACCTGGGCTCGCACGTTGACACGGTAGTGCGCGCGGCGCGGCAGCCCGAGCCGCTCGGCGAGCACCTCGTAGAGCTGCCCGCGCGAGAGCGGGGCGCTCAGCAGCTCGTCGCACCCACAGACCGTGATCTGCGGCCAGAGCTCTCGCGAGATGCTCCCCTCGCAGATGATCACGACGGCGACGCCCGCCATGCTCTTGGTCGCCCGGATCCGGGCGCAGGTGGAGAAGGCCTCCGTGTCGGGCAGCCGCGCCTCCAGCACCACGGCGTCCGGAGTCTTGTCGAGCAGGCGCGTGAGCGCCTCCGCTCCGCTGTCCACCACGTCACACCGCAGCGCCAGCCGTCGGAAGCCGCCGCCCCGCAGCTGACGCATGATCACGGTCGAGTTGGAGACGATGAGGTAGAAGGGCCGCCGATCGCCGCTGCTCACGCTATCACCACCCGCTGCTTGGGCCGATGATACCGCAGGGAGAGCATCCAGCAAGAACTCGATCCCGTGGCGAGCGGGCTCACGGCGCGCAGGTATAGGTCTTCGCTGTGGGGAAGCAGATCCGGTAGTAAGAGGCCCAGTGGCACTCGTAGCCGATCGGGCAGTCGGCGGAGCTCGCGCACGCGTTCGAGCAGACCCACGGGTTCGAGAGGTCGCCGACGGAGATGCAGTGGTTGCCGTCGCACTCCTCGCCGGTCAGGCCGGTGTAGTGGGGCTGGCAGCAGGCGCCGCCCGGCCGGGGGCCGCGCGGGAAGCTCTCCGCGGGCGCGCAGCTCGGCGCGCCCGTCGGCGCGCAGAGGCTGAGGCTCCCGTCGGTCTTGCGGCAGGTGAACCCGGCGAGGCGGCCCTGGCAGGCGGCGTCGGTCTCGCACTCGTCCTGGCACATCTTCACGCCGCCCAGCTCGGCGCAGCGGCGCTGGCGGCAGTCGGCGTTCGAGCTGCAGCAGTAGCCGGTGGGGAGCGAGCCGTGCGGCCCCGGTCCCTTCGCGCCGCCGAGGTCCGCGCGGGGCTCGGCGTGGTGATCGCTCGCGACCCCCTGATCGCTCCTCGGCGTGAAGCCGCCGCAGCTCGAGGCGAGCAAGGCGAGCAAGCCGGGCAGGCCGGTCAGGCCGGCGCGCGTGAGGCGGGCGCTCATGGGCGGCAGCATAGTCGGCGGCAGGCCAGCCGGCAACGGCCCCCGGTCGAGGGGGTCGAGGCGAGCAGCGGTCGTGCTAGAGTGGCGCCGTGTCGCGTCCTGACGAAATCGACGCTGGGTCGGTTTCCCGCTGTACAGGTCCAGCGGGTGCAAGTCCCGCCCGGGTAAGCGCCGGAGCGCCCGGTAGCAGGCCCCGAGGTTT
>JAKLHH010001538.1 GCA_022710245.1 Myxococcota bacterium | reverse complement strand
CTCCTCGACGGACCCCGGCCGCCGCGCGCGGTCCGGCCGCGTCGCGGCCTCGACGAACGCTGTCCAGGGAGGCGGCGCCGCGAGGGGCACGCCCTGCGCCGGCTGCAGCCCCGTCGCGGCCCAGGCCACCACCCGGCCGAGGCCGTAGAGGTCCGCGCGCTGGTCGAGCTCGTGGGCGTCGCTCATCGCCTCCGGCGCGGCGAAGCCGAGCGTGCCGAGCGGGCCGGCGCGCGTCTGCCGGATGGTCGCCCGCCCCGCGCGCCGCACCAGCCCCCAGTCGCCGAGCACCCAGCGCCGGTCGCCCTCGTGCGTGATCAGGAAGAGGTTCGCCGGCGTGACGTCGCGGTGGTAGTGCTGGAGCGCGTGGCCCGCGGCGAGCGCGCCGCAGCAGGCCTGGACGAGCTCGTGGAGCTGGTCCCCGGCGAGGGGCACGGGCTCGTCGGCGAGCACGCGCTCGGCGAGCGGCATCACGTACCAGTCCCACCACTCCGAGCGGGCGAGGACCGGCATCACGTGGCGGTGCGCGATGGCCGAGAGCGTCTCGATCTCGCGCCGCATGCGCCGGCAGGCGTCCGGGTCGCGGGTGCTGTGCAGGCGCTTCAGCGCGCAGATGACGCCGCTCGCGCGCTCGGTGGCGCGGCAGACCTCCGCCTGCCCGCCGAGCCCGAGCGGCAGCGGGTCGAGGGCGAAGCGTTCATGCCAGGACTTCTTGATCAGCGGGGCTCTCCGGAGGTGTGCCGGAGGAGACTACCAGATCTGGAGAGGACGCGACGCGGGTGAGGCTGGCGCTACGCGCGAGCGAGGGGGACCAGGGCCGGGCCTACACGGCCTGCCGGCGCGCGAGCTCCTTGCGCACCGTCTCCAGCGCCTGCTCCTGGATCTGCCGGATCCGCTCCCGCGAGAGCTGGTGGGTCGCGCCGATCTCCGAGAGCGTGTGCTCGCGCTCGCCGTGCAGGCCGTAGCGCTTCACCAGCACCTCGGCGGCCAGCGTCGGGATGTCCGCGAGGATCTCGTCGACCTGCTCGATCACCTGCTGGTCGCCGATCGCGTCGGAGGCCTCCCGGTGCTCGTCGCGGAGCATGTCGATGAAGCGGCCGCCGTCCTCGTCGCCGGAGAGCGTGCGGTCGAGCGAGAGCGCCTCGCCGTTGACCACGTCGAGGAGCTGGGCGATGCGCTCCTCGCCGATGGTCGTCGAGAGGCCGAGCTCCTGCACCGTGGCCTCACGGCCGAGCCGCGAGCGCAGCTCCTGCCCGGCGCGGCGGACCTTCTGCGCCGCCGAGAGCGTGTGCACCGGCACGCGCACCGTGCGCCAGCGGTTGGAGATGGCGCGGCTGATCGAGTGACGGATCCACCACGCGGCGTAGGTGCTGAAGCGATAGCCGAGCGTGTAGTCGAAGCGGCTGATGGCCTGGATCAGCCCGACGTTGCCCTCCTGGATCAGGTCCTGGAGCGGCACGCGGCTGTAGCTGAAGGTCCGCGCGATGGAGACCACCAGGCGCAGGTTCGCCTCCACGAAGCGGTTGCGGGCGCGCTCGGCCGCGCGAGACGCCGAGGAGACCTCCTGGCGGT
>JAKLHH010001537.1 GCA_022710245.1 Myxococcota bacterium | reverse complement strand
AGACCGAGCGTGACCGGGACGGCAAGCTGACCAAGTACATCGAGCGGGTGGAGGGTCCCTTCTCCGGTGGAGAGCCAGGTGCGCGCCTCTTGATCACCCGCGCCTTCGAAGCCTCCGGCGGCAGCTTCAAGCGTGTGCACCTGGGGTGCAATATCGCTCGGCCGAACAAGGGCGGACAGACCGTGGACGTCTCCCAGGTCGGACTCCGCATCTCCGACGCGCTCCCCGAGGAGCTCCAGCCGGGGCGGGACCTGACCGCGATCGATGGTCGGCTGCCGCGGTCGAAGCGACCGGTCCCTTCGATGGCTCCACAGCACGTCGAGTGATCGCCGCACGGCTCGCCCCGCCCCGAGCTCCGCTCACCGGCGCAACAACAGCGCCCGCGACACCAGCGCCCGCGACACCAGCGCCCGCGACAATTGACGCTCCGTCGAGGCCGTCGTAGCTTGGTTGCAGACCGACGCCGTCGCATCAGATTGGAGCGGCGCCGCCCAGGTCGGGCGGTCGGGCGTAGCTGCCGCGACCTGCAAGCGAGGTCGCTGGAGCGGGCGCGGCGGTCGGCGCGAGAGAGCGATGCCGGAGAATGTTCGGATGTTGCCCCTGAAGTTCATGGGCCCCGTGGTCAAGATGGGAGAGGGCGATCTGGGAGGCAAGGCCCGGGTGCTGCCCTTCGTGCAGCGTCTGCTCGAGGGGAGCGGGATCGCAGAGCGCCTGCGACCTCACACCATCTCGGTGCCGGAGACCTGGGTGCTCGCCACCGGCTGCTTCTCCGAGTTCGTCGCGCGAAACGGGCTCGAGGACTGCGCCGACCTCACCGACGACCAGGAGATCAAGCGGCGCTTCCTCGCCGGAGAGCTGCCGCACCAGGTGCGGGACACGCTGCACCAGTACCTGGAGACGCACACGCTGCCGCTGGCGGTGCGCAGCTCGGCGCTGAGCGAGGACACCCAGAGCACCGCCACGGCCGGCCTCTTCTCCACCTACTTCATCCCCAACCGCGGCTCCGACCGGAACCGGCAGCTCGAGGAGGCGATCAAGCTCGTCTACGCGAGCGCCTTCTTCGCTGACGTGAGCCGCTTCCTCCGCACCCACAACATCCCGCGCGAGGAGGGGCAGATGGCGGTGGCGCTGGAGACGGTGGTGGGGACGCGCCGCGGCGACGCTCACTTCCCGCTCGCGGGCGGCGTCGCGCAGTCGGTGAACTTCTTCCCCGTCGGCTCGATGAAGCCCGAGGACGGCGTCGTCACCATCGTGATGGGGCTCGGCAGCCGCGCGGTCTCCGGCCGCGACGGCCTGCGCTTCTGCCCGGCCTATCCGCTGGTGCGCCCGAGCCTGGCGGTGAGCGCGGACATCGAGCGCACCTCGCAGCGCTTCCTCGACGCCGTCAACCTCGACGCGACCTCCATCCACCTGCGCGGCGACGAGAACGACACCATCGTGCGGATCCCCGTCGAGGAGCTCGAGGCGAGCGACCTCTTCGCCGAGGTGGGCTCGGTCTACGACCCCGAGAGCGGCGTCTTCTACGAGAGCCTGATCCGGCCCGGGCGCCGGCTGATCACCTTCAACCGCCT
>JAKLHH010001536.1 GCA_022710245.1 Myxococcota bacterium | reverse complement strand
TGCGCCCAGCGCGCGCCCGACTGCGACGAGGACGCGGCCTTCGAGGGCTCGATCCTGCGCTGGGCCGAGCTCGAGCACGAGCCGCACCGGGACGCCCTCGCCTTCACGCGTGAGCTCCTCGCGCTCCGGCGGCGCGTGGTGCCGCGCATGAGCCGCCGCACGGCGGACGCGCGCGTCAGCGAGGACCGGCGGCTCTTCCGCTGCGAGGTCGCGGGCCTCAGCGAGGGTGAGCGGTTCCTGCTCGTGACGAACCTCGGAGAGACGGCGCGCGCGATCGACCTCGAGAGCTGGGAGCTCGTCTACGCGACCAGCGCGCTCGAGGGGGACGAGCTACCGGCGGCCAGCACGGCGCTCCTCGAACGACAGGGCTGAGCCCGTCACCGATCCTGCGTATGCCCCTCGTGGCCGGGGCCTGCGCGTGCTAGAACGTCCGCATGCCCTCCCTCGTGCAGCTCCGCAAGACCCTCGAGGCCTCCTATGGGTTCGCCTTCCCCGAGGACCTCTACGCCTTTCACGACCTCCTGCGGACGAACGCGGGGCTCTGCGCCGCCCTCGAGCTCGTGCCCGAGGGGCCGCTCGCCGCGCTCGCCGGCGACAGGTCCCCGGCCGGGCGCTACTACAACGACCCGCCCGAGCTGGTCACCGTCCTCGGCGGACACACCGACGGCCTGCACTGGGGCTACTGGTTCGATCACCCGGGGAAGCTCGAGCCGGTGGTGGTCTCCTGCCACGCGAACGACGCCTTCGAGCTGACGGTCGACGGCGCGACGCTCTTCGAGGCGGTGCGCGCACACCTCGAGGCCTTGCACCGCGACGCGGAGGAGTACGCCCGCGACGACGTCAAGCACGCCGACGCGTACCGCGCGAGGCTCGAGGCCTACGCCACGGCGCGCGCGGCGCTGGCGGCGAGCTCGGAGCTCCTGCGCAAGCGCCGCGAGGTGGGCGGCAAGTACCTCGACAAGCACGTCCACACCACGAAGCCGCGGACCAGGCGCCGACCCGTCGCCGCTACCCGGAGCAAGATCGGGATCGTCGTCGAGGCCAAGCAGTACCGGCCGCTCGCCAGGAAGGACGAGTTCCAGGGCTGGAGCTACCTGCCGCAGCCCGCCGAGGTGAGCCGCCTCGTCGCCGCGGCGCGCGAGGCCACCGAGGCCGGCTTCCCGGGCACCGCGCTGAAGCTCGGGCACGACCTCTGGATCTATCAGGACCACCAGCAGTCCGCCTACGAGATGCTGGAGCTCGCCTATGGCGCGCTCGGCCGCGACCTGCTGCGGCCGCCGCTCGCGCGTGCGATCGCCTTCCGGCAGCGGTGCGACGAGACGGCGGCGAAGCGGCGAAAGCGGCGACGCTGAGCGAGTCGAGGTCCGCGCGGCCCCTCAGCGGCAGCTCGGCGTCACGCCGAGCACCCGCCCCGACGGGCTGATCGTTTGCCAGGCGTCCTCCTCCCACTGAGGCTCGACCAGGATCCCGCGCGCCGCGCCCCTCGTGACGGCCTCCTCCACCGAGACCGCGCGCTCCTTGAAGAGGAGCGGAAGCACGACCGCGTCCACGCGGCGACCTGCAGGCGCACGCGCAGGCC
>JAKLHH010001535.1 GCA_022710245.1 Myxococcota bacterium | reverse complement strand
CGGGATGGTCCCGGCGGAGTACCTCGGCTTCACCGAGATCGCTGTCACCCGCCGGCTCCACCGCGACGGCACCAGCGAGTACCTGGTCAACAAGGCTCCGGCCCGCCTCCGCGACATCACCAACATCTTCCTCGGCACCGGCGTCGGCACCAAGGCCTACTCGATCATCGAGCAGGGCCGCATCGGGCTGATCGTCAGCGCGCGCCCGGAGGACCGCCGTCACTTCATCGAGGAGGCGGCGGGCATCACCAAGTATCAGCGGCGCAAGCAGGCCGCCGAGCGCCGCATCGAGGCGACCCAGCAGAACCTGCTGCGGGTGAGCGACGTCCTCGACGAGATGGGCAAGCGCCTCGGGTCGCTGCGCCGGCAGGCGAAGAAGGCGGAGCGGTACAAGGAGTACCGCACCGAGATGCGCGACATCGAGCTCTGGATCGGGTCACACCGCCTGCTCGAGAACGTCGCCGAGCTGAAGTACCGGGAGTCGACGCTGGAGGCCTGCGAGGCAGCGCGCGCGGAGGCGCAGCTGGAGCTCGAGCGGCAGGAGCTGGTCCTCGAGGGCGCGCGGCTGGCCGCGATGGAGGAGGAGCGCAGGCTCAACCAGGCCCAGGAGGAGCTCTACGCCCTCGACAACCGCATCAAGCTCAACGAGAACAACGTCCAGTTCCACAGCCGCGAGGCCGAGGAGCTCGAGCAGCGGTCCGAGGAGGCGCGGCGCGAGGTCGAGGAGCTCGGCCGGCAGCTCGCGGAGTCCGAGGGCCAGCTGGTCCGCATCCGCGAGGAGCTGAGCGGGCTCGGCGGTGGCCTCGGCGCTCTCGGCCGACAGGTCTCCGCGCGCGAGGAGATCTTCGCCGGCGTCCGTGAGGAGCAGGCGGAGGTGCGGAGCGCGATCGACCAGGAGCGCTCCAGCGCGACCCACGCCGAGCGGAACGCGGCCCGCACCGAGGCGAGCCTGCGCGCGCTGCAGCAGCGGCGACGCGACGTCCAGGACGGCATCGATCGGCGCCGCGACGAGAGCAAGCGCGTCATCGACCGCGTCGCCGGGCTCCGCCTCTCGGCGGACGACCTCGGCGGCGAGCTCGGCGGGCTGCGCACCCACGTCGGCGAGCTCGGGCGGCGTCGCGGCGAGGTGAAGCAGCGGCTCGAGGAGCTCGCGGGGCTGGCGCAGCGAGGGGAGGCGGAGATCGAGGTGATGCGCACCGAGCTCCACCGCCGGCGCTCGCGCCTCGCCTCGCTGAAGGAGATCCAGCAGCGCTACGAGGGCTTCAGCCGCGGCACTCGCGCGATCATGCAGAAGCACACCTCGCCGAAGGACGGCGGGATCCTCGGCCTGGTCGCCGACATGGTGGAGGCCCCGGCGAGCTACGAGACCGCCCTCGAGGCGGTCCTCGGCCAGCGGCTGGGCTCGGTCATCGTCGAGGACGATCGGGTCGGGCTCGACGCGATCCGCTACCTGAAGGAGAGCGCCGAGGGCCGCTCGAGCTTCATCCCGCGCTTCTCGCGCAAGGGCGGCGTGCTCGACCGCGCGCCGGTGGGCTTCGTCTGGCACGGCGTGGCGCCGATGATCGACGCGGTGGCCGACG
>JAKLHH010001534.1 GCA_022710245.1 Myxococcota bacterium | reverse complement strand
CAGTGGGCTCACGCGCGCATCCAGGCGGCGATCCCGTTCGAGTTCGGCGACCCCAACCCGCAGGCCTATCAGGCCGCCGATGAGGGCGAGGAGGCCAGCGCGGATCGCATCGCCGCCGACGTCTACGCGAACCTCCACGCGGGCGCGCTGGATCGCGCCGCCGCGCTCCTCGAGCGCTCGCGCAACGCGCACTCGGAGAACCCGCTCCTCCACTACCTGGCTGGCCGGGTCCGCATGCTGGAGGGCAACGCAGGCGAGGCCGAGCGACAGCTGGAGCTGGCCGGGCGCCTCGAGCCGAAGGACACCCTCTACCTGCGCGCGGCCGCCGAGGCGATGGTGCAGCAGGGGCGCGTCTCCGAGGCGCTGGAGAAGTTCCGGGCGGCGCTCGCCATCAACCCGAACCACGTCGGCACGCTGCTCGGCAGGGCCCACGCGCAGGTGCTGGCGCGCACCGCGCTCGCCGACGCTGACCGCGACCTGACCAGCATCGTCTCCGGGCCACGACGCCAGGTCGCCTCGCGAGGGCAGCGCGGCTGGGCCTACCTGATCCAGGCGCAGCTCGCGGTGCAGCAGGGCCAGCTGGAGCGCTGCCGCGGGCTGGTCAACCAGGCGCGCTCCAACACGCCCGCCCGCGATCCGGTCTTCCAGGACGAGCTGGCCGGCGTCCTGATCGACTCGTTCCAGCTCGGGGAGGCGGAGAAGGCCGTGCAGGAGTCGAAGCGCCTGATGAAGGGCAGGCCGCAGCCCTCCTACTTCATGGCGCAGATCCACCTCCGCAACGGGCTCCCCGAGCAGGCGCTCGCCGAGCTGGCGCAGGCGAAGAACCTGAACTTCGCCGCCTCGGCGCTGCTGCGCGCGCAGATCCACCTCGACCTGAACGAGCTCCGCAAGGCCACCGAGGCCGTCGAGCAGGCGCTGCAGGTCTCACGCGATCTGCTCGACGCCTACATCATCAAGGCGCGGGTGCTGGCCGCGAGTCAGATGGACGAGCGCGCCGAGTCGCTGCTCCGGTCCCTGCTCGAGAAGAACCCGCGCAACGCGAGGCTGCTCACCGCGCTGGGCGAGGTCTACATCAGCGCCCGCAAGTACCCGCTCGCGTACCAGCGCCTGAGGCAGGCGCTCGAGGTCGACCGGCTGGCGACCGACGCGCAGCTGAAGCTGGCGCAGCTCTACGAGACCGAGGGCAAGCACGCGGACGCGAAGCGCAGCCTGGTCGAGGCGAGCCGCAGCAACTACGGCAACGTCTCCGTCCTCAAGGAGCTCGCCCGCCTGGAGGCCGACACCGGAGACCTGAACGAGGCGGCGACCAACTACCAGAAGGTCCTCACGCGCATCCCCAACGACGCGGGCACGCGGCTCGCGCTGGCGCGGGTGCTGACGCTGCAGCGGGACCTCGACGGCGCGCAGCGGGAGCTGCGCGAGGCCGAGCAGCACCGCGGCGAGCCGTCGGCGCTCGCGCTCGCCCGCGGACGCCTGGCGCTCGCGCGCGGGCAGGCCCAGGACGCCATGGCGCACCTCGGCCGCGCGGGGAAGAGCGCGGAGGCGTGGGATCTGCTCGTGCGGGCACGGCTGGAGGCGAGC
>JAKLHH010001533.1 GCA_022710245.1 Myxococcota bacterium | reverse complement strand
CGAGCGCGGAGATCAGCACTCGGCCACAGGCTGGGTCGTGGCGCGCGACCCGGCCGAGGAGCTGCAGCCCATCGGCGCCCGGATCGAGGTGGAGGTCGGCCACCACCGCGAAGAGCGGCCGCGCGCTCTCCAGCAGCCGGAGGGCCGCGTCGCAGCTGCCGGCCGTCCAGACCTCGAACTCGCTCTGCAGCTCCCACTGCATCTTGAGCTGCATGAACGGCTCGTCATCGACGAGCAGCACGCGCTTGCGCATCGGCCCTCCGCTGGCACCTCGCGAGAGGAGCCACCTCTCAGGATGACCCGACGCCGGCTCGCCGCAAGCGCGCCGGGCGCGGGTTGCGGCCCCTCGCCACGGAGGCCAGACTGAAGGCAAGCCTGCAGGGCGCGGCCTGCCGTGGCCGTCTGGGGGGGGACCTTGAGCACCTCGATCTCGTCTGCCGCCGGAGAGCTGCCGACCCCGCCGGCGCAGGCACCAGCGCTCGGCGACCTCCTCCACCGCCTCGGCCACTACGCGCTCGCCAACCTCGTGATCATGGCCTCGGGGTTGATCTCCTTCCCCATCCTCACGCGCATCCTCACCGTCGACGAGTACGGCGTGATGGGGCTGGTGGTGATGCTGCTGGCCTTCGTCGCCAGCCTGGCCAAGCTCGGGCTGCAGCACCCGTCGGTGCGCTACTGGCCCGAGTGGGAGCGCGCGCCGGATGGGCCCCGGCGCTTCACGCTGACCCTCTTCCTCTCCTCGCTCGCGCTCGCGGTGCCCGCGACGCTCCTCTATGACGGCGTGGTCCTCGCGCTGAGGCCGTGGCTGGGCGCCCGGCTCACCTACTTCATCGCGCTCTCCAGCCCGCTCGTCGTCATCCAGGCGCTCAACTCCTTCGGTGTCAACGTGCTGCGGGCCAGGCAGCGCTCCCGCGCCCGCGCCGGGTTCGACGTCGCCACCGCGTACTCCGGGATGCTCCTCGCGGTGCTCGGCGCCACCGTCGTGCTCCCCGGCCTGCGCGGCTACTACGTCGGTCTGATCACCGGACAGGGGCTGGTGCTGCTGCTCCTCCTCGGGCACGTCCTCCGCGGGGTGAAGGTCCAGCGCGCGGCGTTCTCGCCCGCCCTCGCGCGCTCGGCCATCGCGTTCGGGCTGCCGATGGCGATCTTCGAGCTCTGCTCGAACCTCTGGCACCTCGGCGATCGCTTCCTCATCCAGTGGTTCCTCGACGAGCGCGCCGTCGGTTACTACACGATGGCCTTCAACCTCTCCATGTACGTGAACGCGCTCTTCACCATGCCGATGGACATGGCGGCGGTGCCCATGTACACGCAGCTCTACGAGCGCGAGGGGCCCCGCGCCGCCTCCGAGCTCCTCGGTCGCGGCGCGCGCTTCTTCTTCTTGCTGGCGATCCCGGCGGTCGCCGGGGCCACCATGATCCGGGAGGACGTGGTCCACCTCCTCGCCTCGCGGCAGTTCGTCCCGGGGGCGGCGCTGGTGCCGCTGATCCTCGCCGGGCTCCTCCTCTACGGGAGCCGGGTCCTCCTCGGGGCGGGCATGTTCCTGCGCAAGCGCCCCTGGCTCATCGCGGGCCTCGAGATCGCCGG
>JAKLHH010001532.1 GCA_022710245.1 Myxococcota bacterium | reverse complement strand
CGACGCCCGTGGGCCCGACCAGCGTGATCTCGCCGCCCTGCTTGCCGATCAGCTTGAGCACGAGCAGCAGCGCGCGGAGCCCCGCGCTGCTCAGGTAGGAGACCGCCGCGAGGTCGACGGCCAGGCGCCGGGCCCCGGCCTCGACGCGGGCCCGGCAGGCGGCCTCCAGCTCGGGGGCGGTGCGCGCGTCGAGCGCGCCGCTGATGACCAGCACGGTCCAGCCGGTGCCCGCCTGCTTCTCGGTGATCTCCATTCGGTTGCTCCTCGCCGCCGATTATCGCCTGTCCGCTCCCACGGCTTCAAGGAAGAGGAGCCGCGGCGGACTGTGCTACGATGCGGTCACCGAGGAGGACTCCAGCAGATGGCCCGCGGCCTCGCCGCTCGCATGGCCCGCCTGATCGTGGTGGGGGCCGGCCTCGCGCTCGCGGTGGTCGTGCTGGCGAGCCACCTCTCCGCCCGCCGGCTGCTCGAGCGTGAGCTCGAGGGCAAGGCGAGCGCCCTCGCGCTGGCCACCGCGCGCCGCATCGAGACGGTGGAGCGCTCCGTCGAGAAGGTCGCGCTCGCGCTGGCCCGCGAGCTCGTCTTCCATCGCATGCAGCCGGCCGAGGCGCGGCCGCTCCTCCGCACCATCGTGCGCGAGAACGAGGAGGTCTTCGGCGCGGCGTTCGCGCTGGAGCCGGGGGAGGGCGGTCGCGCGCCGGCGCCCGCGGCCGCGTACATCTACCGCAAGCCGGGCGCGCCGGGCGGCCTGGCCGAGGCCGACCTCGCGAGCTCCGGCTACCAGTACCAGCGGCAGGCCTGGTACAGGGTGCCGCGGCAGCGAGGGCGAGCCCTCTGGAGCGAGCCCTACTTCGACCAGGGCGGCGGCGAGATCCTGATGTCGACCTACTCGGTGCCGCTCCTCGAGCCCGGGAAGCGCCTGCTCGGCGTGGCCACCACCGACCTCTCCCTCGAGTGGCTGAGCGAGCTCCTCTCCTCGCTCCCCCTCGGCGAGCGGGGCTACGCCTTCATCGTCTCGGGCAACGGGACCTTCGTCGCCCACCGCGATCGGGCGCTGATCATGAAGGAGACGATCTTCAGCGTCGCGGCCGCGCGGGCGGACGAGCCGCTGCGGCGCATCGGCGAGCGGATGCTCCGCGGCGAGGTGGGCTTCGTCCCGGTGCGGAAAGGCGAAGTCACCCGACTCGTCGTAGAGGCCGCAGGTCAGCATCAGCGCGCCGAGGCGCTTGGCCTGGCTCCGGGTGAGCAGCCGCGCCTCCTCGCCGGCGCCCGGCGGCAGCCCGTGGTTCGCCAGGTAGAGGAAGGAGCGCGCCAGCTCGCGGCAGCTCATGGTGATCGCGCACTGCGCGCAGTAGACGTCGATCAGCGTCGCCACCTCGCCGCGGATGGTGCCGAAGCTCTTCATCAGCGCGGCGAGCGCCTGGTTGCGGTGGCTGTGGGCCTTCTCCGACTGCGCGACGCGCCCGTCGACGTGCACCGCCGCGCTCCGCGCCAGGCCGCGGACGAGCTCGAGCAGCGCGCCGAGGGGGTCGTCCGGGTGCTCCTCGAGGAGGAGGTCGGTCACCACCAGCGCGCCGGCGTTGATGAA
>JAKLHH010001531.1 GCA_022710245.1 Myxococcota bacterium | reverse complement strand
CGCTCAGGCCGGCTCCCTCGAGGTCGCGGAGCAGCATGAGGTCAAGCCGACCAGCCAGCCTCGCGAGGGCCGGCCCGGGCGATAGCGGGAGTCCGCGGCCAGCGCCAGGTGGAGCTCGGGCAGGATGAGCGTCAGCCCGAGCCCCGGGAAGGAGCCGGCCAGCTCGGCGTGTGAGCCGGGGCCGGGGGCGCTGAGCGCCTCGCGTCGCAGCGAGGTCTCGATGCCGACGGAGAGCCACCACACCGCGGGGTCGCGCCAGCTGGCTCCGACGGAGACGGAGGTCGCCTGCAGGCGGAGGCGCTGGACGTCCTCGGGGCGCGAGTTGCCGCCCACCGGGTAGAACGGCAGCGCGCTGTACCGCGAGTGCGAGAGGCTCAGGCGCAGGGCGCGGCCCGGGTAGCTCGGGAGCGGGACAGCGACCGACGCGGCCAGCACCACGTCGAGGTTCGCCCGCACCCAGCCGGAGACATCGAGGCGCTCGCCCCCGCCGAAGATGCTGGAGTGTGTGAGCTGGGCGCCGCCGCGAACCCCCTCGCTGCCGCGCACGTCGATGATCGGGTAGACGATCAGCGTCCCGGCGTCGTTGGTGAGCAGGTCGTAGACGCGGAGATCGAGGCGGCGCTCCTCGGTCACCCTCAACAGCGGGTAGAGCGGCGCGAACGCCAGCCCCAGCACACGCTCGGGGAGCCGCAGCAGTCCCCAGACGAGCTCGTGGCGGTGGCCGCGCGGGCGCCACTCCTCGGTCGTCGGCGTCCGGGGCTCGGCGCTGGCCGCCGCGCCGAGCACGAGCAGCAGGGCGCAGCAGGTGATCCCCACCGTCTGCCTCATCTGCCGAGCTCCAGCCGCAGCGCCGGCGCGATGGCTGCCGCGTCGAAGGTGATGCCGGCGAGGTTCATGGCGCGCATCCCGAGGTGCGCGGGCTCCACGTCGAGGATCACGAGGTGAGGCTCCAGCTGGCGGGCCAGCGAGCCGGGGCGGGAGAAGACCGGCCTCGTCGGCGCGCCCGCGGAGCCGGCGACCAGGTAGGTGATGCCGTCCTCGACGGACCGCTCGTAGTGCCGGTCGCCGCCGGAGATCACCAGCCGGACACCGTGGAGCGCGGCGAGGCGCGCGATGGGCGCGTGCCAGCGGCTGGACCAGCCGAGCAGCCCCGACGAGAGCGGAGGATCGTGCACGGCGAGGACGCGCACCAGGTCCATGCCGCGGGTCTCGGCGAGGCTGCGAGCCGCGCAGTCGAGGTGCGCGGGGTCGTCGACCACCACCAGTCGCAGGCGACCCCAGCCGAGGGCGCAGCGCGCCGGGGCCCAGCCAGGAGCGGGGATGAACGCGACCGGGTGCCGGGCGAGGATGGGCTGCGCCAGGCGCAGGAGAGGGCTCGCGCCAGGCAGCGAGCTCGCGGGGTCGCCGAGGAAGACGACCAGCTCCACCTCCTCCTCGACGAGCGCGCGCAGGGCGCGCTGCTGGAGTGCTCGCGAGGCGCCGAGCTCGCCGAGGAGGGCGACCCGGAACGCCGCGCCGGCCGGACGACCGATCACCAGGTCGGTGGTCGCGCCGACCTCCGCCGCGCGCCACAGACGATAGGAGAGGCGC
>JAKLHH010001530.1 GCA_022710245.1 Myxococcota bacterium | reverse complement strand
CGCAGCCATCCTCGCCTCCGGGTGGAGCGTGGTCATCACCGGCGGCTTCTCCGGCCCCCTCGACCTCGGCGGCGGACCGCTCCAGTGCGCGGGCAGCCAGACCGAGTTCTTCCTCGTCGCCTTCACCGCGGACGGTGCCCACCGCTGGTCGAAGTGCGCCAGCGTGAACGGCTTCGGCTTCGGCGAAGCGCTCGCTGCCGATCCGGCAGGCAACCTCTACCTCGCCGGCCAGTTCGAGGACGCGATCGATCTCGGCGGCGGGCCGATCAAGGCCGGCTGGCCGGCGCAGCACCCGTTCCTCGCCAGCTACACGGCCGACGGCGCGCACCGCTGGTCCCACGGTCACGGCAGCGGAGGCCCCCAGCTGCAGCCCTGGGCGAGCCTCGGCTTCGAGGGCAACAGCGACCTCTACCTCGCGGGCGGGCTCTCGGGAAACATCGATCTCGGCGGCGGCGAGCTCTCGCACCCAGACTGGAAGGACGTGATGATGGCGGGCCTGACGGACGCGGGCGCGCACCGCTGGTCCAAGGCGCTGAGCTGCCTGGGGGACGTCTATGGCCTGGCCGCCGGCGGCGGCGCCTGCATCAGCGGCCTCTTCAGCAAGACCTGCAACCTCGGCGGCCCCACCCTCACCTGGCCGGGCAAGGACCTCGGCTTCGTCGCCTGCACCGATCCGGCGGGGGCGCACCGCTGGTCGCGGGCGCTCCCCGGGGTCGGGTTCACCATCGCGCTGTCCCCGGACGGGGGCGTCGTCGTCGCCGGCTCGTTCACGGGCACCGAAGTTCTGGACGGCACCACCCTCGTCAGCGCCGGCTCCAAGGACCTCTACCTGGCGAAGCTCCGTCCCTGAGGCGGTGAGCGTCCCCCGCCTTTGCTACGTCGACGCGGAGCGCGCCGACTCTAGTCGGAGACCTGCCTGCTGAGCGCGTCCTGGGCTTCCGCGACCAGATCATGCAGGTCGGACTGCACCGGGTCCGCGCCCAGCCGCTCCAGCAGCGGGAGAGCTCGCGGATCGCCGATCCTGCCGAGCGCCTCGACGAACCGCATCCGGGCCTGGCCCCAGCTCGGCAGGTCCGCGAAGACCTGCATCAGCACAGGCGCTGCGCTGGTCGCCCGCAGCTCCCCCAGCGCGCTCGCCGCCTCGGAGCGGATCAGGTCGGCCGGGTCGTGCAAGCACCCGATGAGCGCATCGATGGCGGCGGGGCCGCCGAGGCTGGCCAGGGCCCGGATGGCGGGCACCAGCGAGACCTCGTGTCCCGGAGACGCTCCGGCCACGACCAGCGCGCAGAGCTTCTCGTGGGCGCGCGGGTCACCGATCGCGCCGAGCGCGCTCGCGCTGTCCTCTGCGAAGCGGTGATCGTCGAGGAGCGCGAGGAGCCGATCCACGGCTCTCGGCTCACGGAGCGCACCCAGCGCGCGGATCGCCGCGGCCTTGAGCTCCTCGCGCGGAGAGCGGAGCAAGTCGAGGAGCGCGTCCGCGGCGCCAGCGACCGGTCGGCTCGCCATCACCTCCAGAGCCGCGAGCTGGACGTTCTGCGAGACCTCCGCCTCGAGTAGCTCCGGGAGCGCGTCGCTCAGCTCAGCGCGCTCGG
>JAKLHH010000153.1 GCA_022710245.1 Myxococcota bacterium | reverse complement strand
GACGACCTCCAGTGTGTTTTGACCATCAAGTCAAAATTCGAGGCGTCCCCAACTTCTTTCTCAACAACCCTTCTACCACTGACTCCCGCGGCGCCCCACGCACCGCCTCGTCGTGCGTTCGGGTGCTGTCCGTTCGAGGCATTCAATTGATCCACCCCTGCTCGCGGTACCAGCGCACGGTGTCGGCGAGCCCGGCGCGCGCGTCGGGGTAGACGAAGCTGTAGCCCGCGCGCTTGAGCTTCTCGTTCGAGTAGAGGAAGTCGAGGCCCAGGTAGGCGAGCAGGTCGGGCTCGAGCGGCGCCGGGCCGCTGCCGAAGCGGCGCTGCAGCGCGACGATGCCGTCGCCGAGGTGCGTGAGCACCTTCTTCAGCAGGCCCACCGGCACCGGCGGCAGCGTGATGAAGCGGCGGCCGCCGAGCTGCGCCATGAAGCGGAAGTAGTCGACCAGCGTCATCTGGGTGTCGTCGCTCAGGTTGAAGATCTCGTTCGCGCCCTCGTCGTGGGTGGCGAGGTGGAGCGCCGCGCGGCAGACGTCCTCGACGTGCACGAAGGGCACGCGGCCGGTGAAGTTCGAGGGCACCGCGAGGACCTTCATCGTCGCCGCGGACATCACCATCACCCCGCCGCCGTAGACGGCGCGCGGTCCGTAGACGGTGGTCGGGCGGAGGATGGTCCAGGGCAGGCGCTGGCGGCGGCCGAGCTCCATCACCAGGTACTCGGCGGTCCACTTCGAGCGCAGGTAGTTGTTGGGCGGGCTGGGCGCCAGCTCCTCGCGGAGCGGGAGCATCCAGGGCTGCGGCAGCCCGTAGACGCCGCCCGCGCCCCAGAGGACGAAGCGCTTCAGCGTCGGCTCGGCGGCGGCGAGGGTGGCGAGCGCCTCGGTGCCCTGCACGTTGACGCGGTAGAGCACCTCCCACGGCGCGGTGTAGTTGAAGACCGCGGCGGTGTGGAAGACGTGGTCGACGCCCTTGGTGAGGCCCTCGAGGGTGCGCGGCTGCGCCAGGTCCGAGGGGATCAGGTCGACGCCGAGCGCGCGCGCCACCGAGGGGAAGCGGCCGACCTTGCGGTCGTCGGCGCCGATCGCGCTCGGCAGGTCGGTGCCGCGCACCTCGTGGCCCGCGGCGTGGAGCACCTCGAGCATGTGGCTGCCCATGAAGCCGCAGGCGCCGGTCACCAGGCTGACAGGTCTGCTCATCGTCTCTCTCCCTCCTCGTTATCTTCTCTGTTCACGGCCTCTGCACCGAAGGGCGCCAGCGCGAGCGTGTCCCCGGAGGCGAAGTGCTCGCCGAGGATGCGGCGCGCGGCGGCCTCGTCGCCCTTCCCGATCGCCTCGACCAGGGCGGTAAGGTGACCGAGGTAGCCCTCGGGGACCACCCAGAAGCGCTCGAGGAGCGGCATCGCGCTCCGGTAGACGCGCTCGAAGGTGTTGAAGACCCAGACGTAGAGCAGGCTGCGCGCGGCGACCACCAGCTGCTTGTAGAAGGCGAGGTCGGCCGCGATCAGCTCGCGGGTTCGGCCCTCGCAGGCAGCCACCGCGGCGAGGCGCTCGCGCAGGGCGGCGACCGCCTCGGGGTCGGCGCGGCGCGCGGCGGCAGCGGCGGCCTCGACGAGGACGAGGCGGCGGAGCGCGAGCAGGTCCGCGATCGCGTCGCGCTGCAGGGTGGGGTCGCGCCCCTCGAGGAGGAAGGCGGGGAGCAGCGAGAGCTCGCCGACCTGGCGGAAGTCGCGCACGGTGACCCCGCCGCCGTGGCGGACCTGCAGCAGGCTCTGCTCCTCGAGCACGCGGATCGCCTCGCGCAGGGTGTTGCGGTTGGTGCCGAACTGCTGCGCGAGCTCGGGTTCGGAGGGCAGGCGAGAGCCGGCCGTCAGCTCGCCGGAGAGGATCCGGCGGCGCAGGGCGCTCGCGATCTTCTCGGAGATGCTCTTCTTCTCGATGGGTTCCACGTCGGGCGCCAAGTTGTTAAATGACTTAACAAGTGTGAGCGGCCTGGCGGGCTGCGTCAAGGGGCTTTCTTATTATTTGTCGCGGCGCTGATCAGTGCCGAGTTCGCCATCAGTGGCAGTGCCGACTTTGCCCTCAGTGCGCGGCACTGACCGCGAACCCTGCACCCGTTCTCGTCGTGGATCGCTGCCTCAGCGGCCGCAACCGGGCGCGAGCGTCCGATCCGGCGCCGAAGCCCTTGAATCCGCGTGCCGGTGCGCGCGGCAAACGGTGCAGAGGTCGCCGCCAGTGCCGACCTTGGCACCAGTGCCAGTGCCGAGTTCACCACCAGTGCGCGGCACTCACCTCGAATCCAGCACTGGCCCCGAGATCGGCACTCGACTAGATGGTGAAGCAGACACCCCAGGGCCCGGTGCAGATCAGGACCGAGAGCCCTCGCGCCTGGGCGCCGGCGCGCACGCCCGTCAGCTGCTTGTCGTTGAGCTTCTTGATGGTCTCCTTCTTCAGCGTCAGCTTCTTCTTCATCGGATGCCTCCCGTGGTTCGAGCGTGTTGAGCAGCGTTTCGAGCTATCTCGTCCTCACGTGAGGTAGAGACCCGCTCCCGGGAGCTGTCGCAGCAAAAGTGATCGAGCTGCACCTGGCGCGCCCCGACCGTGTCCAGCTGGTGAGCAGGCTGAGCCCCTCGTGGCCGCCTCGCTCGTTTCGAGCGACCCACCTGCACGCCAAGTCATCGATCTCGCGTGCAGAGCGGCAGGCACCCGGGTTGCACTGGGGCACCCTCGCTGCGAACCGAGGCCCCCCGATGCGACCGCACCGCTCCTTCGCGCTCACGCTGGCCCTGAGCCTCAGCCTGCTCTCCCTGCTCGCCGCCAGCGCCGGGGCGCAGGAGGGCGACCGCGCGCTCCGCGAGGCGCGCGCTTACTGTGACGCGCACGGCCTGCGCGGCCGTGAGGTGCGGCTCCCCTCCGGGCAGGTGCGGCTGGTGGTGCCGGTGACCCCGGCCACCGCCGACGACTTCGCGCGGCGCTTCAGCCAGCAGGCGGGGTTCGTGCGGCTGCGCGAGGCCTACCGCCACCTCGGCACCTTCTGCTTCCTCTCCCTCGAGCCGGGCGCCCTCTACCACGCCCGCGGCCTCGAGAGCTGGCCCGAGGCCCAGAGCAACTTCGTCCGCCCCTGCGCGACGGCGACCTCGCACTACCGCGCGACGAGCGAGCTCGCGCGCGCGAACACGGCCTTCTATGACCGCGCGCAGGCCTTCGCCTTCCCGGTCGCGCTCGGCGAGGCGCAGCTCCAGCACCTCAAGGGCTGGCTGCAGCGCGCGCCGGTCGACCCGCAGGTGAACGCGGCCTGGTCGAACTGCATGCACTACACCGGCAACGCCGAGGTGGCGCCGGGCTGCTCGATGTTCCAGCACCTCGGCATCTCCCGCTCCAAGGACGGGCCCAACATCCTCGCGCGCCTCGCGCACTGCGCCGGCGCGAACCTGCCCGTCGTCGCGCGCTACGTGCAGAGCCAGGCCGAGCTCGACGCCCTCCCCGAGGCCGACCTCCTCGGGCCGAAGCCGGTCGGCAAGCCGCCGGCGGCGAGGTAGGCCATGCGCGGGTCATCCTGGTCGCGGCCGCTCCGCACGACGGCCCAGCCCGTGCGGCGCCGCTCCGTCGGCCTCGCCGCGCTCCTCGCCGCGCTGCTCCTCGCGCAGGTCGCGCGGGCGCAGGTCCCCTCGGTCCGCGAGGCGGCGGCGGCCCTCGCCGCGCGCAACCCGACGCCGGTCGCGCGGAGCCTGCAGGACCGCGTGCGCGTGCCGGTGGTCAAGGTGCGCGGCTGCGTCGAGGCGGGCCGCTACGCGCAGGGGCTGCCGCCCTCGGTGGAGGTGATCTTCCGCCCCGACGCGAGCGAGTGGGGCCACGCGCACGTGCGCGTCGGCGAGATGGTCTACGACCTCGGCGCGGCCTACTTCGCGCGGGCGACGCCCATGCGCTCCGCGGGCTGGCTCGACCGCGACGCCTACGGCTTCGTCTTCTCCTGCACCGCCGAGCAGCAGGCGCGGCTGCAGCAGGTCTACGGCGACAAGGTGCGCAAGATCCAGCGGGGCGAGCTGAAGTACCAGCTGAAGCCGTGGGAGACGCCGACGCCGCAGGGCGAGAACTGCGAGACGTTCGTGGTCTCCACGCTCTGCCAGCACCTGCCCGAGCTCGGCATGTACCCGCCCACGCGCTACGCCGGCGCGACCGGCCTCGCGCGCTTCTGCCTCTCCAGCCGGAAGCTCGAGGCGGTCACCATCTACTCGACGCAGGACCCGGCGGCGAGCGAGGGGTTCGCGTTCCGCAAGGTCACGGGGCAGTAGGGCTTCTCACTCGCAACGCACTCGCAGTGCTTGCGACGACCTCAGCGCAGAGTGAAGATGGCGCCATGACCACCGTGGTCGTCGCTCTGCCAAGCTCGCTGGCGCTCGTGATGGATCCCTCCGTGGGACAGGTGCCGTCCACCATGGCCGGGGCGCTGGTCGCCGCGACCCCGACCTGCGTGGCGCTCGGTACCCTCTCGGCGCTGGACGGAACGACGCGACTCTCGCTCGGGCCCGGCGATGGGGAACCTGCTCTCTGCCTGATCTTCGACGGAGTCCTCGACACGCCTGGCGGAACTGTCGTGGTCTCCTCGGTGCTGTCCGAGGTACTTCTGCAGGACCGCGCGCCGTCTCCTCGGACCCGCGTTCGAATCTTCGCCAACGATGATGAGGAGCCGAGCGAGATCGACATTCGCATCACTCCGGAGCGGACCGCGTAGCCTGCCGCGATCAACGGACTGGATCGTCGAGGGAGGACGGTAGATGGCGCTCCTGGTGAAGGGAATGTGCTGCTCGCTTTGTGGCAGGGAGCTCGCGTCAGCCGACGTGATCTTTTTCCCTCCGTTCATGCCCAGGCCAGGTGGTATGGCCCGCGATTGATGTTCGAGCCCGGGCAACCCCGGCGCTGCGCGCCACAGAGCGCATGGGTCGAGTGGCTGACTGCTGCCCTGGACAGCAAGCCATCGCGCGGGCGCGGTGAGGAGTCTCTGCGCAGCGACCTCCACTCAGGGGGGCCGCTCGAGCTCGATGGCGCCTGGCCGGCGAGGGCCAAGGGGAGCGAGCTCGCGGACATCTACGCAGCCCGCTACCGAGTCGAACTGGCCCGACGCCAAGCCGGTAAGACGCTCTGGCAGGGCTTCAGGTCACTGCTGGCGGGGCTCGACATGGTCCTCAGACCGCAAGGTGGAGATCCACATGATCTCGGCCCGCGGAGGCCGCTACGCGGTCTTCGCGACCGACGATAGCTTGATAGGCGTCCTCGCTCGGGTGACAGCTACCGAGTCAGCTTGACGTGCGAGCTGCGCCCCGTCCCCGGGTGCGCGGCGTGGCGTCCACGAGAGCCACGAAAGCGGTGAGCCGCGTGGCCGCCGACCGCCAACCCTCGAACATCCCCCTGTCCCGCGCCCGCCGCCCGCCCTATAGAACCCGTCCGGTAGAGATTGTTGCTTGACATCGTGCGCCGTGCGGACAGGTTTACTTGTTACCGACGACGCGGCGAGACGCGAGGGTCAGCTGCGAGGGCTAGCTGGGTAGGTCGCTGAGCTCGTGACCGCCCGTCGTTGATCGCACCCCGCATCGACAGCAGCTGTGGTGGCCCAAGGGACAGGAGCGTCCTCGGGCCACCCGTCTGTCGTCGAAGCGACACGTGAGGAGGCGCCGAGTGACGACACTGCAGAACCTGCCCGAGGGGGTCGAGGTCCTCGCCCCGATCAAGCCGGGCTACGAGCAGATCCTGACCCCGGACGCGCTGCGCTTCGTCGCGCACCTCTTCCGGGAGTTTCGCACTCGGCGCGAGGCGCTCCTCGCCCGCCGGCGCGAGCGGCAGGCGGAGTTCGACGCCGGCGCGCTCCCCGACTTCCTCCCCGAGACGGCCTCGGTCCGCGCGGGCGACTGGCGCGTGCCTCCGCCGCCCGCCGACCTCGTCGACCGCCGCGTGGAGATCACCGGGCCGCCCGAGCGCAAGATGATCATCAACGCGCTCAACTCCGGCGCGCGCGCCTTCATGGCCGACTTCGAGGACTCGAACTCCCCCACCTGGGAGAACAACCTCGAGGGGCAGCTCAACCTGAAGGACGCCGTCGCTGGCACCATCAGCTACCAGAAGGACGGCGGCAAGCTCTACCGCCTGAACCCGAAGATCGCCACGCTGATGGTCCGCCCGCGCGGCTGGCACCTGCCGGAGAAGCACGTCACCGTGGACGGCCAGCCCATCTCGGGCTCGCTCTTCGACTTCGGGCTCTTCTTCTTCCACAACGCGAAGGCGCTCCTCGCCAAGGGGAGCGGACCCTACTTCTACCTGCCCAAGCTGGAGAGCCACCTCGAGGCCCGCCTCTGGAACGACGTCTTCGTGATGGCGCAGGAGCTGCTCAACATCCCGCGCGGCAGCATCCGCGCCACGGTGCTGATCGAGACCATCACCGCCGTCTTCGAGATGGACGAGATCCTCCACGAGCTCCGCGAGCACTCGGTCGGGCTCAACTGCGGCCGCTGGGACTACATCTTCTCCTTCATCAAGAAGTTTCGCAGCCGCCCCGAGATGGTGCTCCCCGATCGCGGGCAGGTCGGCATGACCACCCACTTCCTGCACACCTACTCGCTCCTCGCGATCCGCACCTGCCACCGCCGCGGCGCCCACGCCATGGGCGGCATGGCGGCGCAGATCCCGATCAAGGACGACCCCGAGGAGAACGCGCGCGCGCTCGCCAAGGTGCGCGCCGACAAGGAGCGCGAGTCGCGGGATGGCCACGACGGCACCTGGGTCGCGCACCCGGGCCTGGTCCCCATCGCGACGGAGATCTTCGACGCCAACATGCCGACGCCGAACCAGCTGACGCGCCTGCGCGAGGACGTGCAGGTGACGCAGGGCGACCTCCTGCGCGTCCCCGACGGGACCATCAGCGAGGAGGGGCTCCGGCACAACATCAACGTCGGCGTCCAGTACCTGGAGGCCTGGCTCGGCGGCAACGGCTGCGTGCCCATCTACAACCTGATGGAGGACGCGGCGACCGCCGAGATCTCGCGCACGCAGGTCTGGCAGTGGGTGCACCACGCGGCCGGCGTCCTCAAGGACGGCCGCAAGGTCTCCGAGGGGATGGTGCGCGTGCTGATCCCCGAGGAGCTGAAGAAGATCGAGGGGCTGATCGGGAGCGAGCGCTACGCGAGCGGCCGCTTCGCCGAGGCGAGCGAGCTCTTCGAGCGGCTCGCCTGCAGCCCCGAGCTCGCCGAGTTCCTGACCCTCAACGCATACGAGCGCCTGCGCTGAGCGCGGCCTGGAGCGGCGCCGCACGGCCGAGTGGGCACCACGCGCGGAGCGGCCGCGACCAAGACAAGGGAGGTAATCGATGGGTACCGTGACCAAGAGCAAGGCCGACATGATGAACGCCGCGGAGCTCGAGCGCGCCTGGGGCTCGGACGAGCGCTGGAACGGGATCAAGCGGCCCTACAGCCCGCTCGACGTGATCCGGCTGCGGGGCACCGTGCAGATCGAGTACACGCTGGCGCGGCTCGGCGCCGAGCGGCTCTGGAGCCTGCTCCACACCGAGCCCTTCATCCGCACCCTCGGGGCCATGACCGGCAACCAGGCGGTGCAGATGGTGCAAGCGGGCCTCAAGGCCATCTACGTCAGCGGCTGGCAGGTCGCCGGCGACATGAACAGCTCCAGCCAGACCTACCCCGACCAGAGCCTCTACCCGGTGGACAGCGTGCCGAAGCTGGTCACGCGCCTGAACAACGCGCTCGCGCGCAGCGACCAGATCACGCACGCCGAGGGCAAGAGCGACAAGATGCCGTACTGGTACGCGCCGATCGTCGCCGACGGCGAGGCCGGCTTCGGCGGCGTGCTCAACGCCTTCGAGCTGACCAAGTCGATGATCGAGGCGGGCGCCGCGGGCGTCCACTTCGAGGACCAGCTCTCCTCGGCGAAGAAGTGCGGCCACATGGGCGGCAAGGTGCTGGTGCCGATCCAGGAGGCGGTGCAGAAGCTGGTGGCCGCGCGCCTGGCTGCGGACGTGATGGGCGTGCCGACCATCATCATCGCGCGCACCGACGCCGACGGCGCGACGCTGCTGACGAGCGACATCGACCCGCGCGACCGCCCCTTCATCACCGGCGAGCGCACCGTCGAGGGCTTCTTCGGGATCAAGCCCGGCGTGCAGGCCGCGGTGGCGCGCGCCATCGCCTACGCGCCCTACGCCGACCTGGTCTGGTGCGAGACCTCGAAGCCGGACCTCGCCGAGGCGCGCGAGTTCGCCGAGGGCGTGCACAAGGAGTTCCCCGGCAAGCTCCTCGCCTACAACTGCTCGCCCTCCTTCAACTGGAAGCTCCACCTCGACGAGCCGACCATCGCGCGCTTCCAGCGCGAGCTGGCGTCGATGGGCTACAAGTTCCAGTTCGTCACCCTGGCGGGCTTCCACTCGCTCAACACGGTGATGTTCGAGCTCGCGCACGGCTACCGCGACCACGGCATGGCCGCCTACTCGCAGCTGCAGGAGCGCGAGTTCGAGCTCCAGCAGAAGCACGGCTACCGCGCGGTGAAGCACCAGAGCTTCGTCGGCGCCGGCTACTTCGACGAGGTCGCCCAGGCGATCACCTCCGGCCAGTCGTCGGTGGGAGCGCTCCACGGCTCCACCGAGGAGGAGCAGTTCAAGGAGAAGACGCCGGACTTCACCGAGGCCGAGATCCATCACGTCGGTGGCGGCGAGCTCGAGGAGATGTCGCCGACGCCGCGCATCGTGCGCGAGCCCCGCGGGTAGCGCTGGCCTCTCACGTTCTCCACGCTCTTGAGGCGCAGAGCAGGCATGCGTCGAGGCGATTGAGGGTGCGTCGTCGTGCGCACTCGCGGCTCGCTGAATCATCCACGTAGGCGCGTGGGGCGCCGCGGGAGGGGCCAAGGCCCCGCCCCGAGTCGCCCGCAGCGGGCTGTGCGGTGGCGGTCTGCACAGCGCACGCCCGCGAGGACGCGAGGGGTGGGGAGGGGCCCGCGAGCGGGGGTCCCCGCGCGCCGTCGTTGATTGCCATCGGAGGAGGCAGAGGATGACCACGTCGTTCTTCCCGCCGCGACGCGTGCTGCTCGGCGCCGGCCCCTCGGAGGTCCACCCGCGCGTGCTGGCCGCGCTCGGACGCCCCACCATCGGCCACCTGGACCCGGCCTTCGTCGGCTTCATGGACTCGCTGAAGGAGCTGCTGCAGTACGCGCTGCAGACCGAGAACCGACTCACCTTGCCCATCTCGGCGCCGGGCTCGGCGGGGATGGAGGCCTGCGTGGTGAACCTCCTCGAGCCGGGGGACCGCGCGGTCATCTGCGTCAACGGCGTCTTCGGCGGCCGCATGAAGCAGGTCGCCGAGCGCGCCGGCGCGGAGGTGATCGCGCTCGAGGAGGAGTGGGGCCAGCCGGTGAGCCCGGAGAAGCTCGAGCGCACGCTCGCGCAGCAGCCGAAGGTGAAGCTCGTCGGCTTCGTCCACGCCGAGACCTCGACGGGGGCGCTCTCGGACGCGGCCGCGCTCGTCGAGGTCGCGCGGCGGCACGGCTGCCTCACCCTGGTCGACACGGTGACCTCGCTCGGCGGGGTGCCGGTGCGGGTCGACGCCTGGGGCATCGACGCCGTCTACTCGGGGAGCCAGAAGTGCCTGGGCGCCCCGCCGGGGCTCTCGCCGGTCAGCTTCAGCCCGCGCGCGGTGGAGGTGATCCGCAGCCGGAAGAGGCCGGTGCAGAGCTGGTTCCTCGACACCTCGCTGATCATGGGGTACTGGGGCGGCGGCCAGCAGCGGAGCTACCACCACACGGCGCCGGTCAACGCCCTCTACGGCCTGCACGAGGCGCTGCTGATGCTGAAGGAGGAGGGGCTCGAGCAGGCCTGGGCGAGGCACCTCCACCACCACCAGATGCTGCGCGCCGGCCTCGAGGCGATGGGCCTCGAGCTGGCGGTGAGCGAGGGCGCGCGGCTGCCGCAGCTCAACGTGGTGCGGATCCCCGCCGGCGTCGACGACGCGCTGGTCCGGCGCCGGCTCCTCGAGGAGCACGGCGTCGAGATCGGCGGCGGCCTCGGGCCGCTCGCGGGCAAGGTCTGGCGCATCGGCCTGATGGGGCAGGGGAGCTCGGCGCTGAACGTGCGCACGGGCCTCACCGCGCTGGAGGCGGTGCTGGGCAGCCTCGGCTTCCGCTTCGAGCGGGGCGCCGGGCTCGCCGCGGCGGATCGCGCGGCGGCCTGAGCCACCCCGCGGGGTGCCACGAAGAGAGCGTCGGCGGATCGTGCGGCGGCCTGAGCCACCACGAGGGGTACCACGCGAAGGGCAACGGCGAGTCGCGCGGGGGCCTGAGCCTCCCCCGGGGGGCCACGCGAAGGGCCTCTCACGAGGGGAGCCACGTCGCCCGCTTCGGTGACCCGCTGTGCAAGCTCGGCCTGCAGGTTTCAGACCTGCCCCCCGAGCTTGCACAGTGAGGGGGACCGAGGGTGAGCAGCAGAGGCGCCGCGAGCGGCGAGCGGGGACCCTGAATCCACCTCCCGGTCTGGTAGACTTCCCCCGTGTCGCGTCCTGACGAAATCGACGCTGGGTCGGTTTCCCGCTGTACAGGTCCAGCGGGTGCAAGTCCCGCCCGGGTAAGCGCCGGAGCGCCCGGTAGCAGGCCCCGAGGTTTGGGTCGAGAGGC
>JAKLHH010001529.1 GCA_022710245.1 Myxococcota bacterium | reverse complement strand
CTTCTTCATGGGGACGACCTCCAGTGTGTTTTGACCCCCAAGTCGAAATTCGAGGCGTCCCCAACTTCTTTCGTCAAGCATTCTTCTCTTCTACCACTGACTCCCGCGGCGCCCCACGCGCCGCCTCATCAAGAAGTCTGCGGAGCTTGTTGCATGATCGGGACGACCCGCATCTGTCTCCTCGGCGGCGCCGGCTTCCTCGGCTCCCACCTGGCCGAGGCGCTCGCCGAGCGCGGCGAGGGCCTCCTCGGCGGCCCCCTCGCGCTCGAGGTGGTCGACACGGCCTTCAGCAAGCTCGCGCGTCACGAGGGCCTGCGCCTCACCTGCGCCTCGGTGCGCGACCCGGGCCTGCTCGAGGCGGTGGTGGAGCGCAGCGACGTGATCGTCTCGCTCACCGCGCTCTGCAACCCCTCCCTCTACAACACGCGGCCGCTCGAGGTGATCGACGCGAGCTTCGCCGACCTCCTGCCGCTCGTGCGCCTCTGCAGCGCGCGAGGCCGCTACCTGGTCCACTTCTCCACCTGCGAGGTCTACGGCAAGAACCTGCCCGGCGCCGAGGACCAGCCGATGACCGAGGAGGGGACGCCGCTGGTGCTGGGGCCCATCGATCGCGAGCGCTGGACCTACGCCTGCGCCAAGCAGCTCCTCGAGCGGACCATCTGGGCGCACGGCGTCCACCACGGGCTCCCCTTCGCCATCGTCCGCCCGTTCAACGTGATCGGGCCGAGGATGGACTACCTCGCGGGGGTGGACGGCGAGGGCACGCCGCGGGTCCTCGCCTGCTTCATGCGCGCGCTCCTGCTCGGCGAGCCGTTGCAGCTCGTCGACGGCGGGGCGCGGCGGCGGGCCTTCGTCGACGTGGCGGACTTCACCGACGGCGTGCTGCGCCTCCTCGCCCGGCGGGAGCGCTGCCGCGGACAGATCGTGAACCTCGGCAACCCGGAGAACGACGTGAGCGTGCGCGAGCTCGCCGAGCAGATGGCCGCCGTCTACCGCGCGCGCTACGGGGGCGAGGTGCGCCTCGAGGAGGTCAGCGCCGAGGCGTTCTACGGCTCCGGCTACGACGACACCGAGCGGCGCGTGCCCGGGATCGAGAAGGCTCGCCGCCTCCTCGACTGGGAGCCGCGCACCTCCCTCCGTGAGATGCTGCCGCCGATCATCGAGGACTACCACGCGCGCTACGCCGCGCTCCTCGAGGACGAGCGGCGGCGCGGCGGGGCGGTGGCGGGCGGGGCGCGGTGAGGCTGGGGATCGTCATCCCCGCCTACCAGGCCGCGCGCACGCTGCCGGCGGTCGTCGCCCGCCTGCCGCTGGCCCCGGACGGGCGGCTCGGGAGCGCCTCGCTGGTCGGCCTCTGGATCGTCGACGACGGGAGCAGCGACGGGACCGGCGCGGTGGCCCGGCGCCTGGCGGCCCCGAGGCTGCAGGTGGTCGAGCTGTCGCGAAACCTCGGCTATGGCGGCGCGATGAAGGCGGGGCTCGCCGCCGCGCGCGAGGCGGACCTAGACGCCCTCGCCTGCCTGCACGCCGACGGGCAGTACGCGCCCGAGGAGCTCCCCGGGATGCTCGCCGCGCTGCGCGAGCGGCGCCTC
>JAKLHH010001528.1 GCA_022710245.1 Myxococcota bacterium | reverse complement strand
ACCTTGAACATGTAGTTGCAGTTCGTGCACTTGACGGTGACGCCGACCTCGGTGATCTTGGCGTCCTCGAACTCATACTCCGTCTTGCACTGCGGGCAGGTGATATCCATGGTGCCCTCGGCGGGAGCTAGTGTACCAGACGGGAGAGGGGTGGCAACTCCGCTCACGCGTGGGACGCGCGGAGATCTTCGGCGGCGGCGGCGGGTCAGGCAGGAGCGAGGCTCGGGGGCAGGGGCGCTTCGCGCGAGCGCGCTTCGCGGTGCGGCCGTCGTCGTCGCACTTGCTCTCGCAGCCGCCACTGGCTAGCTTCCTGCCGATGACACGCTATCGATGCCCGAGCTGCGGTACCAGCTTCGAGACCGAGGAGCGGCCCCGCTGCCCCTCGTGCCTGCGCGTCCATGGCCTGGAGGCAGAGGGCCCGCTGCCTCGTCCTGGAGCGTCCCGCAGGGACGCGACGACCGGGGCCGGGGCTGGGGGCGGGGCCGGGGCCGGGGCCGACCACGGCGGACCCCGGAGGCGCCGGCTCCTCCTCGCGCTGATGGTCCTCTTCACCCTGGCAGGGCTCGCCGCGGGCGGCCTGCTCTACTGGCGCTCGCGCACCGACCTGCCGCGCGCGGGTCAGCTCGGCCTCCTCGACGAGTCGCTGCTCAAGCGCACGCTGATCGCGCGCGGCGTCCCCGCGGACCTCGCCGCGAGCCCCTTCACCTCCTCGCCGGAGCTACGCAAGCTGGCGGGCGAGCTCAAGGGGAGCGAGGCCGAGCGAGTGAGCGCCGCGTGCCGGCTGCTGACGAAGGAGCTCGGTGGGGTGCGGGCCGAGCGACAGCCCGGGCAGACGCCGCTCCGCGCACCGGGCGAGCTCCTCTCCGCGCTGCGCGCGCGCAAGGCGCCCGTCGTGCCCGGCTTCGAGCTCGCCGCGCTGACCGCGACGCTGCTCCGCGAGGCAGGGCTCCCGGCCGTCCTCGCCACAGCGAGGAAGCTCGAGGCGCCGGTCCGCACTCCGGCGGTGGGACCCGGCGGCGCGCGCTACCTGGTCGTCGTCTACCCGCGCGGCAAGCTCGGCGCCGAGCCGGTCGCGCTCCTCGATCCGCTCCGCGGCCTCGAGCTCCCCGCCTGGGCGGGCGGCGGCCGGGACGCGGAGCTGCGCGCGCGCGTCGACGGCTTCGTCGCGCTCGACGACGCCTCCGCGGGCGCGCACCTCCTCGCCCTGCGCGCGCTCCGCGCCGCGCGCCTCGAACCGCAGCGCGCCTACCGCCTCTCCGAGGCGGCGCTCCGCGCGAGCGACGCGCCGGAGCTGCACCTGATCCGCGCCGCGGTGCTCGCCGACGCCGGCGGGGTGGAGGACGCGCTCGCCGCCGCGCGCAGGGCCGTCGACACGGGCGGCGACGCGACCGCGCGGGTCGAGCTGGCGAAGCTGCAGCTCCTCGCCGGCCGGCCCGACCAGGCGCTCGCCTCGCTGCAGGCAGCGCTCCGCGGTGACGACGCCTACTGGCCCGCGCGCGTCGCGCTGGTCGCCCTCAAGTCCCGCGAGCGCGCCGAGGCAGAGAAGGAGCTGGCCGCGGCGCTCAAGGTCGCCCCCGACGAGCCCGCGGTGCT
>JAKLHH010001527.1 GCA_022710245.1 Myxococcota bacterium | reverse complement strand
ACCACAACCGCTCCTGGACCATCACCGTCGACCTCGCCGAGGGCCGCGAGAAGGTCGAGGGGCGGGCGAAGATCGTGGTCTACCTGCAGCACATCCGGCCGCTCTTCGACACCTGGTGCCTCTGCCGCCTCTTCTGGGGCGAGCTCGACATCACCCCCGAGGAGATCGTCGAGTCGCTCAACCACATCACCGGCTGGGGCATCGACATCGCCCACGCGCTGCGCACCTCGGAGATGATCTGGAACCTCAACCGCTGCCACTACCTCGAGCGCAACGGCAAGGACGGGAAGGACGGGCGCAGCTTCGACTACCCGCCCGCGCGCGCCTGGGAGGACAAGATCCCGAGCGGGCCGGGGCAGGGCAAGGGGCTCAGCTTCGAGCAGATCGAGCAGATGCTGGACGAGTACTACGCGGCGCGCGGCTGGGACGCGAAGGGCAACCCGACCCGCGCGCTCCTCGAGGACCTCGGCCTCGAGGTCCAGGCGGACAACCTGGAGAAGCTGGGCCTCCTCGGGCAGCCGCTCGCGGGCGGCATCCCGGCGGTGCGCGGTGAGCGGTACAAGCCGAAGGCGTTCTGAGCCGAGGGGACGGAGGCGCAGCCATGGTGATCTTCCTCAAGGCCGGCGGCGAGCTGCGCGCGAAGCTGCAGCCCGACGTCGACCACTACACCCGCCGCGTCGAGGCCGACGCGGGCCAGACCCTGGCGGAGCTCCTGCGCGGCATCGGGGTCGACCCGGCCTTCGTCGCCTACGCCGTGGTGAAGGACAAGCTGCAGAAGCTCGCCTACGTCCCCGTCGACGGCGACGTGATCACGCTGCAGCCGCCGGTCTCGGGCGGCTAGCCCTCCGCCATGGCGACGCGCTCGCGCCGGCGGCGCCGGATCTCCGACAGCACGCCCACCGTGCAGGCGCGCGCCTGGCTGGAGTGGCACGGAGAGAGCCTCCTCGGCCAGGGGCGCCTGGCCCTCCTCGAGGCGATCGACACGCACGGCTCGATCTCCGCCGCCGCGCGCGCGATGGGCGTCTCCTACCGGGCCGCCTGGCGCTGGATCGACGAGATGAACGGGGCCGCCGGCGAGTCGCTGGTCGAGACGACGACCGGCGGCGCGGGCGGGGGCGGGGCCCGGCTGACGGTCCTCGGGCGCGCGCTCCTCGAGGCGACGCGGCGGCTACACGCGCGCCTCGCCGACTTCACCGCGGAGGTGGAGGCGGAGCTCGCCTGTGACTTCGCCGGCGTGCAGGGAGCCCGCGCTCAGCGCCGCCGCCCGGCCGGGGGGCGCTGAGCGGCTCGAGCGGGACTGTTCTTGCACGCTCTCTTCGGCGATGCTGCCAGCAGGTCATGAAGATCAGCGACGACTACCGGGCGAAGATCCGCCTCTGGGCAGCAGCCCAGAGGGTGGTGCCGCTCCCCGCGGGGCCGCCGCTGCCGAGGTTCACTGCTCGGCGCTTCTCCACCCACGAGGAGATGAACACCTGGAAGCTTGAGCTCCTGCGGCAGGTCGCCCGGAGCGTCGCTCATGCGCCGCAGGAAGCCGTCGTTGAGTTCCTGACCGCGATGAAGCAGCAGGGCTGGACCTGAGTCAGCGCGACCGCGGGTGCCG
>JAKLHH010001526.1 GCA_022710245.1 Myxococcota bacterium | reverse complement strand
GACCAGGTTGAGCAGCACCTGGCGCGTCTTCGCGCGGTCGGCCCAGACCGGCGGGAGCGTCTCCTGCGCCCGGTAGGTGAGCCCGATCTCCTTGCGGCGCGCCTGCGGCATCATCGCGTCGCCGACCTGCTGCAGCAGGTCGGGGACGCTGAGCCGCTCGCAGCTGAGCTGGATGCCGCCGGTCTCGATCTTCGAGATGTCGAGGACCTCGTTGATGATCTGCAGGAGCTGGTCCCCCTTGTCCATGATGATCTGGACGTAGTCGCGCTGCTCGCTGGCCAGCTCGCCCGCGAGGCCCTCGAGGAGCATCTCGCTGTAGCCGATCACCGAGGTGAGCGGGGTGCGCAGCTCGTGGCTGACGGTGGCGAGGAAGTTGCTCTTCAGCTTGTCGAGCTCCTTCAGCTTCTCCACCGAGTCGGCCAGCCGCCGGTTCTTCTCCGTCAGCTCGTTGTAGGCGTCCTGGATCGCGGCGATGTGGATCTGCGAGGTCAGGTGGCGCGCGTAGCCGGTCTGCACGATCACCGAGAGGACCTCGCCGAGGGAGCGCACCGCGAGGAGCGCCCGCTCCCGTGGCAGGCTCTCCATCCTCTGCAGGTCGCCCTCGGCGGAGCGGAGCAGCTGCTCGTCCGCGGCGGCGTCGGCGCCCTTCAGCTTGCCGGCCAGCCCGCCGTCGAGCGCCGTCATGCCGTCGGGCCGGTAGGGCCCGAACACCAGCCGCCCCAGCGCCGCGCCCTGGTGACGGATGGCCACGATCTCGTACTGCAGCCCGCAGGTGCACGGCTTCGCGATGGGGGCCTCGGCGAGGTCGGCCTCGTCCGACTGGATCATGCGGTCGAAGCTGCCACAGATCGACGCCGCGGCCGGGTGCCCGCTGATGCGGCGGCAGAGCGGGTACTGCGCCGGGATGTCGACCAGCACCTGACCACGGGCGTCCACCACCGCGAGCCCGGTGCTGAACATGCGGGCGTACGTCATGCACACGCGCTGCAGCGAGTCCTGGTCGAGGATCTCGGCGAGCGTGATGCTAGGCTCTTGGTCGAGTAGGTCCGTCATGAAGGGCTATGGAATCACCAGCTTAGGAAGATAGCAGCTCCTCGCCCGCAAGTACAGCCCGCGTGGGGGCTAGATCATCGCCCTGAGCGGGATCGGCATCAGGATCAGCACGAAGACGATGATCATGACGATGCAGAGCCAGCGGCGGCCCCCGCTGAGCGGCGCCTCGCCGACGGGCGGGTGGTGCTGCCCTCCCGAGAGGCGCTTGAGCAGGAGCAGCAGCCCACCCCAGACCAGCCAGGAGAGCCCGGCCGGCGCGCCGAGCGCGAGCGCCACCTTGAGCGGCGCGCGACGGCGGAGATCGAGCACCGCGTAGAGGCTGGCGAAGGCGGCGAGGAGCGGGAGCCCGGCGTGGAGGAGGCCCGAGACGCGGGCGTAGCCGTCGCCGAAGTAGGCGAAGGCGACGTGGCCACCGTCGAGCTGCCCGATCGGGATCAGGTTGATCATGGTGACGAGGAGCCCCACCCAGCCGGCCCAGGCCATCGGGTGCAGGCGGACGTCGTAGTAGCCGTCGGGCAGGATAGCGCCCTTCACCAGGTACTTGAGGC
>JAKLHH010001525.1 GCA_022710245.1 Myxococcota bacterium | reverse complement strand
CTGCGGAGGCTCCGCGATGAAGGGCAAATCTCCGCCGGCCATCCGGAGGAGATTTGCCCTTCATCGCGGAGCCTCCGCAGGAGGCGAGCAGGGCAAATTCCCCCGCGCGGTCCCGACCCCGGCGAGGTGATCCCGCGTCCGGCCGGGAACCGGCTCCTGCCGGGTGCGCAGGTGGACCACTACCAGATCGAGCGGCTCCTCGGCGGCGGCAGCATGGGCGAGGTGTACCTGGCCCAGGACACCATCCTGCGGCGGCCGGTGGCGCTCAAGCTGATCCGGTCGGCCGCGCTCTGCGCGCCCCGTGCCGCCGAGCGGTTCCTCTTCGAGGCTCGCGCCACGGCGCGCGTCCACCACCCGAACATCGTGACCATCCACGCGGTGGGTGAGCACGCAGGACGACCGTATCTCGTGCTCGAGTACGTCGAGGGTCAGACGCTTCGCGAGCGCCTCGCCGCGGGCCGCCCCGAGGCGCCGGAAGCGATCCGGATCGCCCTCGGCATCGCCCGCGCCCTCCAGGCGGCGCACGCCAAGGGCATCCTCCACCGGGATCTGAAGCCAGAGAACGTGATGCTCACCCGGCAGGAGCTGAGGGTGCTCGACTTCGGTCTGGCCAAGAGCTTCGAGGTCCAGTCCACGAGCGACGCCGCGAGCGACGGGCTCACCTTCCGCACCGAGACCCGCGGTCTGCGCGGAACGCCGGCCTACATGGCGCCCGAGCAGTGGGAACGCCGCGAGGCGACGCCGGCCACCGATGTCTGGGCGCTGGCCGTGATGCTGGTCGAGCTCCTGACCGGGAGGCCGCCGTTCGCCGGCGGAGAGCTCCTCGAGCTGGCGCGTCACGTGGGCCGGGCCCAGGCCGAGGTCCCTGCGCGGCTCGAGGGCGTGCCCTCGAAGCTCGCCGGGCTGATCGGGCGCTGCCTCGCCGCGGCGCCGGGCGCCCGCCCCACCGTCGAGGAGCTCATCCACGCCCTCGAGGCGACACCCACCCCGTCGGCCGCGGTGCGGTCTCCCTGGCGGTGGCGCCTGGCCGCTGCGGCAGGGGCGACGGCCCTGCTCGTCGCCCTGGGGTTCGTGGCGACGCGCCAGCTGCACACCTCGCAGCGCGAGCTGCACGCCCCGCGGGGCCATGAAGCGGTCTCCGCTCCGCTCACGCCCTCCCCCCGGAGCGAGCAGCGCAGCGAGCCCGCAGCCGAGGTGCGCGGGCGCGTCAGCGCTCCTCCGCTGGCCTCGCGCGACCGTCGCGAGCGTCTCCCCGCGGGCCCGACGCACTCGAGCCGGCGGCGATCGTTGCGCGCGGCGGACGGCAGTGTCCACACCGAGGGCCGAGGTCGTGCCCCCAGGACTCCGCCCGCGCAACACCGCGAGGTGGGAGAAGGCTTGCTGGAGCTCTGATGACGCTGCTCGCTCGCTGCTCGCTCGTCGCGGTGCTCTTGCTCGCCGCTGCAGCCCATCCGGCCGCGGCAGAGCAGCCCGCCTCCGCGGAGGCGGTCTCCCTCTATCAGCAGGGGGCGAGAGCCTACCGGCTCGGCCGCTTCGACGAGGCGCTGACCAGGTTTCGCGCGGCCCTCGCGCTCACCGATCGGCCGAGCCTCCTCTTCAACAT
>JAKLHH010001524.1 GCA_022710245.1 Myxococcota bacterium | reverse complement strand
AGCACATCTTCGCCGCGAGCCCGCTCGGCCCGGTCTACGCGCCCGCGATCCTCACCGAGGCTGACGCGGCGCCGCCTCCGCCGCTCCGCTTCCTGCCGGTGCCCGCGGGGCTCCACCACCTCGGCAGTCGCGGCGAGGGCTTCGCCTACGACAACGAGGGGCCGGAGCACCGCGTCTTCCTCGAGGGCGGCGAGCTCGCCGACCGCCCGAGCAGCAACGCCGAGTACCTGGAGTTCGTCCTCGACGGCGGCTACCGGCGGCCGACGCTCTGGCTCTCGGCGGGCTGGGACGCGGTGCAGGCGGGAGGCTGGAGAGCGCCGCTCTACTGGCAGGAGGTGGAGGGCGCCTGGCACCTCTTCACCCTCGGCGGGCTGCGGCCGCTGCTCGCCGCCGAGCCCGTCTGCCACCTCAGCTACTACGAGGCCGACGCGTTCGCGCGCTGGGCCGGCCGGCGCCTCCCCACCGAGGCGGAGTGGGAGGTCGCGGCGCGAAGCGCGGCGGGGCGGGACGCGGTCGGGACGCTCCTCGAGAGCGGCCGCTACCACCCCGCCGCGAGCGCGCCGCGCGAGGGCTTCTCCGCGCTCCTCGGGGACGTCTGGGAGTGGACCGCGAGCGCCCACCTGGCCTACCCCGGCTTCAGGCCCGCGGCCGGCGCGCTCGCCGAGTACAACGCCAAGTTCATGTGCGATCAGCTCGTGCTGCGCGGCGGCTCCTGCGCCACGCCGCGCTCGCACCTGCGCCCGACCTACCGCAACTTCTTCCCGGCGGCCACCCGCTGGCAATTCTCGGGGGTGCGCCTTGCCTCCTAGCAGCAGCAGCGTGGACGCGGTCCAGTCGAGCTCTCGCGGCTACTCGGTGCTCACCTCGGGGCCGAGCGGCGCCGAGCTGCGCCGGGCCTTCGCCGAGGACCTCCGGCGAGGGCTCGCGCGCCGCCCGCGCGAGCTCCCCGCCAAGCACCTCTATGACGCGGCCGGCTCGCTCCTCTTCGAGCGCATCACCCGCCTCGCGGAGTACTACCTGACCCGCTGCGAGCGGGAGATCCTCGAGCGCCACGGCGACGCGATCGTGGCCGCGGTGGGCGCGCGCGAGCTCAACCTGGTGGACCTCGGCGCCGGTGACGGCCAGAAGACCGCGGTCCTCCTCGAGCGGCTGCGCGCAGCGGAGCTCGACGTCACCTACGTGCCGATCGACATCTCCGAGGACGCCATGCACGCGCTGGTGGCGCGCACGCGGGCGCGCTTCCCCGGCCTGGCGTTGAGCGGGCTGGTGGCGGACTTCACGCGCGGCCTCGCCTGGCTCGCCGCGGACCCGCGGCCGAGCCTGGTGCTCCTCCTCGGCTCCACGGTGGGCAACTTCGCGGAGCCCTCGGCCCGCGAGCTCCTCGCCCCGCTCCGCGCCGCGCTCCGCAGCGGGGACTCGCTCCTGGTCGGCTTCGACCTGCGCAAGGACCCCGCGCTCCTGCTCCCGGCCTACGACGACGCGGCCGGCGTCACGCGCGAGTTCAACCTGAACCTGCTCCGGCGCATCAACCGCGAGCTCGGCGGCCGCTTCGACGAGCGCAGCTTTCGCCACTACGGCACCTACAACGCGATCGCCGCCGCGATGGAGAG
>JAKLHH010001523.1 GCA_022710245.1 Myxococcota bacterium | reverse complement strand
GCGGGCAGGGTCCTCGCGCGGGCGGGGTCCTCGCGCGGGCGGGGTCTACTCCGGCTTCCGCGGCGGCTCGATCTTCTTCAGCAGCCCCTCGGCCAGCTCACCGACCGCCTGGTTGACCATGCGGATGATGTTGTAGACGCTGCCGATGGTCCGCTTCTGCACATCGGCGACGGCCTTCACGCCGGGGAGCTGCGGCGCCACGTGCTCGAGGATCTCGAGCGGCTGGTTGGCGATCGACTGGTGGACCTGCTCCACCGTCGTCGCGCCCTTGTCGATGGCGTCCTGCACCATGTCCTTCAGGCTCTTCAGATCGTTCATCGCCGACCTCCTCTCGCTGGTTCACCAGTTGCTCAAGGGGCGCGCGGCAGCGTCACCGTCGCCCGGTGCCGGCCTGCACGAAACCGAAAGCTACCACGCGGCCAGGCGCTTGTCCGCCCACGGATCAGGCGGCCTCGCCCACGGATCAGGCGGCCTCGCCCACGGATCAGGCGGCCTCGCCCACGGATCAGGCGGCCTCGCCACGGATCAGGCGGCCTCGGAGAGCGCGCTGCTGCTCCTCGCCCACGGACCAGGCGGCCTCGCCCACGGACCAGGCGGCCTCGCCCACGGACCAGGCGACCTCGCCACGGATCAGGCGGCCTCGGAGAGCGCGCTGCTGCTCCTCGCCCACGGACCAGGCGGCCTCGGAGAGCGCGCTGCTGCTCCTCGCCCTGCTGCAGCGGCCGCTCCTGGTCGGCCGCGCGTGAACGCCGGGCGGGGGGGCGGACACCAAGGGGGCATGGTGGCGATCATGGGCCGGCTCCTCTCGTTCCTCTCCTCGCGGTCTCGACCTCTGGCGCCGCTCCCGGTCCCCCGCCCGCGGACGCCTCCGCGCGTCCTCCTGGTCGAGGACGACGAGCTCGTCCGGCGGCGGCTCGCGCAGGTGCTACGGGAGGACGGCTACCTCGTCCTCGAGGCCGACAGCACCGCGCTCCGCGAGCGCGCCCGCGCGGTCTCGGAGGCGCGCGAGGTGCCCGAGCTCGACCTCGTCGTCTGCGACACCTTCCTCCTCGACGAGGAAGGGCCGGCGGCGCTGAAGGAGCTGCGGCGGCTCGACTGGGTGCTGCCCATCGTGCTGCTCGCGCCGGTGATGACCGCTGGCCTCCAGGCGCAGGCGCGGCGGCTCCACGCGCATGGGCTCACCGGGTATCCGGTCAAGCCCGAGCGGGTGAGGCTGATGCTGGAGCGGCTGGTGGCCCCGCTGCCACCTCCCACCAAGCGTCTGCCGGGCTCGCCCCTCGCGCCCGAAGAAGCCGCGAGCGTGCGCCACGGCCGGCTTCCGGCGCCGGTCTCGAGCGTGCACACGCTCTCCGCCTGAACCCCGGCGCTCTCCGCCCGAACCCCGGTCTCGAGCGTGCACACGCTCTCCGCCTGAACCCCGGCGCCGGTCTCGAGCGTGCACACGCTCTCCGCCTGAACCCCGGCGCTCTCCGCCCGAACCCCGGCGCCGGTCTCGAGCCTGCACCCGCTCTCCGCCTGAACCCCGGCGCTCTCCGCCCGAACCCCGGCGCCGGTCTCGAGCGTGCACACGCTCTCCGCCTGAACCCCGGCGCTCTCCGCCTGAACCCCGGCGCTC
>JAKLHH010001522.1 GCA_022710245.1 Myxococcota bacterium | reverse complement strand
CGACGCTGCACCCGGAGCCCGCGCGCCCCGCAGCCTCGCGCCCCGGCGAGCCCTCGCGGCCCTCGCGGCCCGCGACGCTGCACCCGGAGCCCGCGCGCCCCGCAGCCTCGCGCCCCGGCGAGCCCTCGCGGCCCGCGCGGCCCGCGACGCTGCACCCGGAGCCCGCGCGCCCCGGGCCCCGACCGGAGCCCCCGCGCTCCGGCCCGCTGCAGCCCTCGCGCTCGGGGCCCACGCGGGTGGAGAGCGCGCGACCGCCCAGCGTACGCGGACCGGCGCGCCCCCTGCCGCCCGCGCCCCCGGAGCTGCCGCCCCTCGTCGAGGACAGCCCGGACGGGATGCCGCCCGTGCCCTACACCGACACCGACGACACGCAGATCTACGCGGGCCCGATGAGCCCGGAGGACGCCCTCGAGGCGGCGGAGCACGTCGCCACCGCGGAGCACGTCGGCACGGAGCACGTCGCCAGCGCGGAGCACCTCGCCAGCGCGGAGCACCTCGCCAGCGCGCACGTCGCCAGCGCAGAGCACGTCAACACCGAAGCGCACGTCGACGACGCAGAGCACCTCGACGACGCAGAGCACGTCGACACCGCAGAGCGCCGACCGAGGCGGCAGCCGGCGGCGACGCCGCTCGAGACGCCCGCGCCGGCCCTCCCGGACGACGACGCGGGCACGCGCCCGGTGACGCTGGCTGCACCGGACCAGCCGCTCTCCGACACCTCGCGGATGACCGCGCTCGACGACGGCGAGATGGTGATCACGCGGCCAGGCGAGACGCAGCCGGAGGTCGCGTTGCCCCGGCTCCGCTCCGCCCGCGTCCTGATCGTCGTCGGCAGCGCGCTGCTCGTGCTCGCGCTCGCCGCAGGCCTCTACTTCCTCGTCACCCACGAGGGCGGCGCTGGCCACCGCGCCCCCGACAGTGCCCTCGCCGCGAGCCAGCGCGATGACGCGGCCACGCCAGCGGACCAGGCACAGGCGCGAGGCGATCTGCGGGCCGCGCCAGACGCACGCCGGCTGCTGCCTGACCGCGGCGCGAGGCCCGATCGCGGGCGCCCGGTCCGCCAGCGCGACGGCGGCGCGCGTCCGGCGGCGAGCAAGGGGAGCCTCTCCGTGCAGGCGCTCGCCCCCGCCGAGGTGCTGCTCGAGAACCGGCGCGTGGGGACCATCCCCCTCGCGCGCCTCGCGCTGGCAGCGGGGAGCTACAGGCTCCTCGTCCGCAGCTCCGTGCACGGCTACGCGATCGCCCGCACGATCCGGATCGAGCCGGGGCGTCCGCTCGAGCTGGCCCTCACTCCACGCAAGGGCCAGCTCAAGATCCTGGTGCGCCCGTGGGCCAACGTCACCCTCGACGGCAAGCGGCTGGGCACGACGCCGCTGCCGCCCACCTCCGTCTACGAGGGGCCTCACCAGCTGGAGCTGGAGAACGCCAGCCTGAAGGTGAAGCGAAAGCTGAAGGTCACCGTGAAGGCCGGCAAGGAGGAGGTGGTGAAGGTGCGCCTCGACGAGTGAGGCCGCGCCGCCACCGCCGCGGTATACTCGGGGGATGATGCCAGCGTGGCGCTCTCTTCCGCGGGTGGTCCTCGTGATCGCGCTGGCCGCGGCCTGCTCCTCCACCT
>JAKLHH010001521.1 GCA_022710245.1 Myxococcota bacterium | reverse complement strand
AGCGGTACCGGCGGTCGCCCGGGTCGGCGAGCTCGGCGCGGCAGGCCTCGCAGGTCGCCAGGTCCGCCGGGATCCGCGCGCCGCGCCCGCCCGCGTCCTCGCTCGCCACGATCTGCAGCCCCTCCCCTGCCCCGCGCGGCGGCAGCCACTCGCTGCTCAGCTCGTCGAGCTCGGCGTGCGGCGGGAGCTGGCGCGGGATCGCGGCGAGGAGCTCCTCGAGGACGCCGCGCTCCCCTTCGAGCTCGGCCACCGCTCCCGCGTCGCTGTTGGAGATGCGGCCCTCGAGACGGCGCTCGAGCGCGAGCCGGTAGAGCCAGGGGCGGAAACCGACGCCCTGCACGCGGCCCCTCATCACCATCCGGATCCGGCTCATCATCACCGAAGCCGCCTCAAGGCCGCGACCTGCGTCTCAGAGGGAGCGCAGCCAGGAGTACCACTCCTCCAGGCCCTCGCCGGTCTTGCAGCTGACGCGGATGGTCTTGATCTCGGGGTTGATGGTGCGCGCGGCCTTCTCGATCTTGTCCGGGTCGGCGCTGACGTACGGCCGGAGGTCCATCTTGTTGATCAGGAGGACCGCTGACTCCTTGAACATGAGCGGGTACTTGAGCGGCTTGTCGTCGCCCTCGGCGAGGGAGAGGATCATCGCCTTCGCGTGCTCGCCCACCTTGAACTCGGCGGGGCAGACCAGGTTGCCGACGTTCTCCACGACCAGCAGGTCGAGCGCGGAGAGGTCGAGCTTGGCGGCGGCCGCCGCGATCATGTTCGCGTCGAGGTGGCAGGCGCCGTCAGTGTTGATCTGGATCGCGGCGGCGCCGGCGCTCTGGATGCGCTCGGCGTCGATGGAGGTCTGGATGTCCCCCTCGATGACGCCGATGCGCACCTTGTCCTTCAGCGCGCTGACGGTGCGCTCGAGGAGCGTGGTCTTGCCGGCGCCGGGGGCGCTCATCAGGTTGACCACCTTGACCTTCGCCTCGTCGAAGCGACGGAGGTTCTCGGTGGCGAGGCGGTCGTTGGCCTCCAGGATGTCTCGGACGACGGTGACCTTCACGTTAGTCTCCTTCGAGCTCGATCAGCCGGAGCTCCTCGCCGGAGAGGATCTCCCCGCCGAGGTGCTCGCAGCCAGGACAGACGATGAGGATGTCGGGGACCGGGAACTCGAGCCCGCAGGCCGGGCATCGCGCCCGCCCAGGCACCTCGCGGAGCTCCACCTCGGCGCCCTCGGCGACGGTGCCCTTGCTGAGGACGTCGAGGCCGGTGCGGAGGAGCTCGGGCACCACCGCGCGGAGCAGCCCCACCTCGAGGCTGTACTTCGAGACGCGCTGGAGCCCGTGCTTGCTGGCCTCGTCCCCGAGGATCTGGATCACTTCGCTGGCGAGAGAGAGCTCGTGCATCGGTTGTGAATCCGAGGAAATATGTCCTGAAACACCGTCGGTGGCGAGGGGGCCGGTGGCGAAGGGTGGCGAAGGTGGCGGTTGGTCGCGCGGGTGGCGGGGGTGGGGTGGCGGGACCGGTGCGGCCGGTGGTCGGCGTCGCGGGGGGCTGCCCCTACGGCACCCACCAGTTCCCCGACGCGACCAGCATGGCGAGGAGCTTGAGGCTGTCGCCGAAGTAGTCGCT
>JAKLHH010001520.1 GCA_022710245.1 Myxococcota bacterium | reverse complement strand
TCTGCTTCACCACCCAGGTGGCCCCGGTGACCTTGTAGGTGGGCCCGGGGTCCGACGGGAACGCGGCCCAGTCGAGGTTCACCCACGTCGGCAGCACCTCGAGCTGGGTGCTCGGGGTCGGCGGCGGGGGCGGGGTGGTGTCGGGCTTGGGCTTCGCGGCGTCGGGCTTGGGCTTCGCGGCGTCGGGCTTGGGCTTCGCGGCGTCGGGTTTGGGCTGCGCCGCATCGGGCTTGGGCTTGGCGGCATCCGGAGTGGGCTTTGCCACCGCTGGCAGGTCGGTGGTGGCTTGCTTCGCGTCGGCGTGCGCCGCGGCGCCGTCCGCCGCGAGCGCCACGCTGCTGTCAGCGCCGAGGCCGCCGTCGCAGCCTTGCTGCGAGTCAGCGGGCTGGCCCCCGAGCCCGCTGCGAGTCCCCCCGCAGGTGACCCAGGAGAGCATGAGCACGACGATGAACGCGTTCGACCTGGACGTTCTGTACAACTTGCACCTCGTCTGCCTCGCACCGAGCGCGAGCTGCACGCCCGGTGGTCTGTGGTGACCACACCGGTGATTCCACCGCCCACAGGCCGGAAGGCCCTGTCGCTGTACCTCCTTTCGCCCTTGGCGCGAACCGCCGCGCGCGCAGGGGTACCCCTCCCTCGCGCTCCTGCGGAGCGCTCAGGGCAGGGGGATACCTGCGAGGCGACCAGCGCCCCGAAAACAACTCGCGTGAAGTGTTGTGCGCCGCGACTCTAGCAACCCGGGCCAAGCCAGTAAACAGCTCGCAAGATAAAAAGCTACCGGGTGATAGAATGTTATTTTCTGATTATCAGGAGCGGTATCGCGCGGCACAAAATCGGTATTCACATGCGGGCCGCCCTGAGTACACTCCACTCATCGGCCGACACCGGACCACACGGGCGATCTGAGAGGCGACCATGACGACGCACAGGATCCTGCAGCTGATCAGCAGCTCGGGGATGTACGGCGCGGAGCGGGTGCTCCTCGAGCTGGCCAACTTCTGGCGCGACCTGGGCTGGGGCTCGCAGGTCGGCGTGCTGCGCCCCGCGGGGCAGCCGCTGCCCGAGGTCGCCGCGCTCGCTCGCGCGCGCGGGCTCACGGCGGTGGACTTCGAGGTCCGCGGCCAGCTCGATACGCGGGCGATGCGCCGCATCGCGCAGCACGTCGCCAGCGAGGGGATCGACCTCGTCCACAGCCACGGCTACAAGACCGATGTCTTCCTCGGCCTCTGCGCGCTGCCGGCTGGCACGCGGCGTCTGGCGACCTGCCATACCTGGTACAGTCGCAGCCTCAGGCTCCTCGTCTACGAGCTCCTCGACAAGCTGGTGCTGCACCGCTTCGACCACGTGGTGGTGGTCTCGCCGCAGCTCCTCGAGGAGGTGCAGGCCGCGGGGCTCCGGGCGGCGCGCTGCACGCTGATCGAGAACGGCCTCAGCGCGACGCCGGGCTGCGACCCTGGCGCGACCGCCGCGCTGCGAGCCAGCCTCGGCGTGGAGCCGGGCGAGCGCCTCCTGCTCCGGGTCTGCCGGCTCGACCGCGACAAGGGCAACGAGGTGCTACTGCAGGCGCTCCCCGCGGTGCTGGAGCGCGTGCCGGTGAAGCTGCTGCTGGCGGGCGAGGGC
>JAKLHH010000152.1 GCA_022710245.1 Myxococcota bacterium | reverse complement strand
CCTGGTAGAGCCGCTCCAGTCCGCGCAGCGCGCGCAGGCTCTCGGACTGCAGCTCGACCACCTCGAGCAGCGAGCCGATGGCCGCCACCGGATCGCCGAGCCGCTCCTCCTGGATGAACCCGATCTTGAAGAGGAGCTCCACCCGCTTCTCGGTGGTGGTCTCCAGCCGCGCGCGGCGGCGGTAGACATCGACCAGCGCGGCCCAGCTCTGGGTCGCCGTGTAGATCTGCTCGAGGGCCTCCAGCGCGGGGACATCCTCGGGCCGCAGCTCGAGGAGGCGCCGGTAATAGACCTCGGCCTGCTCGGGCCGGTGCAGCTTCTCGATGCAGAGCAGCGCCAGGTGGCGCAGCATCTCGGTCTGGCTCTCCTCGTCGGGGATCTGCTCGACGCGGGTGTCGTAGATCGAGACCAGCTCCTCCCAGCCCTCGGACTCGGAGGCCAGCCGCTCCAGCTCCTGACGCAGCTCGAGGGAGCTGGGCGCCAGCGTGAACGCCTGCGCGCACCACTGGAAGGCGAGCGTCTTGGAGCCGAGCTGGCGCTCGCAGAGCTGCCGGATCTCGCCGAGCAGCGTGAGCTGCTCCTCCTCGCCGGTCGCGCCGCGGAGCAGGACCTCGTAGGTCGCCAGGAGGCGCGTCCACTTCTCGGCCTGGCGATACAGCGGCGCCAGCGCGCGGGCGGCCTCGACGTGGCTCCCGTCGATGGCTATCACGCGCTCGTAGGCCTTCATCGCGCGCTCGGGGTTGCCCAGGTTCACCGAGCAGAGCTCTCCCACCCTCGAGTAGAGCTTCAGCTTCAGCTCCCGGTCGGCGCTCCGATCCGCGGCCGCCGAGAGGGTCTCGGCCAGCTCCGAGAACTCGCCGCGCTCGCGGAAGAGGCGGTCGAGGTCCTCCCAGCGCTGCTCCTGCACGTAGAGCTCGCGCAGGACCGCGCGCGCCTTGGCCGCCTCGGGCCGGAGCTCGAGCACGCTGCGCCAGACCCCGATCGCGCTCTCGACGGCGCGCAGGCGGTTCGTGTAGATGTCGCCCAGCGCCTCGAGCAGCTTGAGCGCCGCGTCGGGCTCGCCGCGCGCCGCCTCGACCTGACGGTGCAGGATCTCGGCGAGCGCCGCCCAGCGCTCCTCCCGGCGATAGAGCGCCGCGAGCTCGCTGAGCGCCTCGGCGTCTCGCGGGTCCTGCTCGAGGACCTGGTTCCAGACCTGGATGCCCTCGCGCGCGTCGCCGAGCTTGTCGGCGGCGAGCCAGGCCATCTCCTTGTAGAGCGCGCGCCGGCGCTCACCGTCGCGGTGCGCTGCCTCGAGCCGGAAGAGGTCCATCAGCTCGCGCCAGTTGCGGCGCCGGGTGTGGATCTCGCGCAGCGCGGAGAGCGCGCGCTCCTCGGTGGGGTCGAGCTCGATGATCTCGGTGAGCGGTCGGATCGCCTGGCTCTGGTTGCCGAACTTGTCGACCCAGAGGGCGGCGACCCGGTGCAGCGTCGCGATCTTGTCGCGGGTCTCGGCCTGCACGTCCTTGCGCCTGAGGAGGAGCCCGATCAGATCGTTCCAGCGGCCCATCGACTCGTACTTCTCGGCGAGCGCGTCGAGGGCGGCGGCGTGGTCGGGCCGCAGCGCGAGGATGGCGTTGTAGGTGTTGATCACCATCACGTCGAGCTTGAGGTGATCGCGGTAGATCTCCACCACCTCGAGCAACAGCTGGATCTTCTCGTCCGCGCGCTCGTCGGGGAGGTGATCGATCTCGTCCTTGAGCAGCTCGCGGAGCGCGTTCCACTTCGGGGGCTGCGTCGAGCGATAGAGGCGCTTGAGCGCGAGGATCGGCTCCGCGGCCGCGGGCGCCAGGCGCTGGATGCCCTTCCAGATGTCGACGGCCTTCTCCAGGTTGCCGACCTCGACCTCCGCGACCTGCGCCATCTCCCTGGCGAGCTCCAGGCGCTTGCCCGCGCTCCCCTCCATCCGCAGCGCACCGTCCAGAAGCGCGAGGATCTTCGCCGGCTCCTTGCGCTCGCGGTAGTAGCGCTTGTAGAAGCCGAGCATGCCCGGGTGCGCCGGAGCGCTCTTGCGAATGCGGCGGTAGTACTCCTCGGCCTGATCCAGCTGGTTCAGCTTGGCGTCGTAGAGGCCGGCGATCTCGAGGAGCATCGACTCCTCCTGCTCCGCCGCGGGGCGCGCGCGCAGCGCGTCCTCGTAGAGCCTCACCAGCGCCGACCAGTTCTCCTGCCGGGTCAGCGTCTCCACCAGACAGGCCAGCGCCCGCGCGTCGGTGGGGTCCAGCGCCAGCGCGCGCCGGTAGCGGGTGCCCGCGCCCTCCGGGTCACCGAGCTCGCTCGCCCAGAGATCGCCCGCGGCGACCAGCGCGGCGAGGCGCTCCTCCCGGGTGGCCGCCAGGTCGGCGCGCTGCTCGAGCAGCTGCGCCAGCTCGCTCCAGCGACGGTCGCGGCGCAGCAGCCGCTCCAAGTGCCCAGAGGCCTTGCGATTCCGCGGCTCGACCTCGAGGCTCCGGCGCAGGCAGGTCTCGATCCGGGGCGAGGCCGCGTCATTCCTCCAGACCACCTCGGCGGCGGAGAGGAAGAGGCTCGTCGCCAGCTGGCGATCGCTCGTCGCCTCGGCCTCCTCCACGTACTTGCCGGCGACGCGCTCCCAGTTCTCGCGGATCAGCTCGATGTGCTCGATCGCCTCTCGGTTCGCCTCGTCGTCGGGGCGTAGCTCCAGCGCGGCGCGGAAGGCCTGAAGCGCGCCCATCTCGTCGAGGAGCTCGTCCTCGAGGACCCGGCCGCGCAAGGAGAGGAGCTCGGCCTTGCGCGCGGGGTCGGTGGCGAGCGGGAGCTGTAGCGCGACCAGACGCAGCACCACATCCCAGTTTCCCTGCTCCCGATGGTGCTGGAGGCTGCGACTGAGCGCGGCCGATTCCTCGGCCGCGAGCGACGCCCCTCTCGCCAGCACATCTTCCAGAGACTGCAGAGCCTTCAGGTCTCCGGGGTGATCCCGCAGCGTGTTCAGGCTCGTCTCGATCTCGCCGTTCATGGGCCTCTCGTTGGCGCGGTGATGGCGCGCAACCCGTTGATGAGCTGGCGCCTTTTTTAAATTGAGTCGCGCCGGATGGTAGCAGCAGCCGGACAGGGGTTTCAACTGGAAAGCAAGACCATCTCGGAGTGGTAAGCGCTTGACAGAACAAGCCAATTCTACAAGCTTCAGGCGCGCCATGAGACCGCTCCTCACGATGACTCCGACCGCGGCGGCTGACCACCACGCCGGGCCCGTGCCACAGGCCCTCGCGGCGGTGCCGGGGCCGTTCCGGCGCTTCGGGCGACACGCCCGCTGGGTGGTGCCGGGGGTGCTCTGCCTGGTGGTGACCAACGTGCTGGCGCAGTCGATCCCCTGGATCGTCAAGAGGACCGTGGACGCGATCGGGCGCCAGCAGGGGGTGGGGCACCTGGCGCTCCTGCTGGCCGGGCTCGCCGCCCTCCAGGCCGTGATCCGCGTCGCCTCGCGGATCTTCATCTTCAACGCCGGCCGGGAGGCCGAGTACGAGCTGCGGCGCGACCTCTTCGCACGGCTCTGCCAGCTGGACCGCGAGCTCTACCGCCGGCTGCGCATCGGCGACCTGATGTCACGCCTGACGAACGACCTCTCCTCGGTGCGGATGCTGCTCAGCGCCGGCACCCTGCAGCTCGTCAACACGGTCTTCGCCTACGCGGTGGCGTTGCCGCTGATGCTCCACCTCGACGCGTGGCTGACGCTGTGGGCGCTCGCGCCGTACCCCTTGCTCCTCCTCGCGGCGCGGACCTTCGCCCGCGGCATCTACGCGCGCAGCCGCGCGCTGCAGCTCGCGCTGGCCGAGATGTCGAGCCGGGTCGAGGAGGACCTGGCCGGCATCGCCGAGGTGAAGGGCCACGCGCTCGAGGACGTGCGCGCCGCCAGCCTCGCCGAGGCGTCGCGCCGCTACCTCGACGCGAGCGTCTCGCTGGCGAGGTGGCGCGCCGGGCTGCTGCCGGTGGTGGGGCTCGGCTCCGGTCTCAGCCTGCTCGTCGTCCTCTGGGTCGGCGGCGCCCGCGTGATCAGCGGTGCGCTCGGCCTCGGCGATCTGGTCGCCTTCACCCTCTACGTGGGGCTCCTCACCTGGCCCACGCTCTCCATCGGCTGGATGCTCTCGCTCTGGGAGCGCGGGCTGGCCGCCTGGCAGCGCCTCGCCGAGCTCCTCGCGGCGCGCTCGCCCCTCGAGACCTCCGCGGAGGCGCCCGCGCCCGCGCCGGACCTGGCGCGGCCGCGCGCCCCCACCCTCGAGCTCCGCGGCCTCGAGGTCGCCAGCGACGGACGGCGCCTGCTGGAGGCGATCGACCTCGTGGTCCCGGCCGGCGGGCTCTGCGCGGTGGTGGGCCGCGTCGGCAGCGGCAAGAGCACGCTGGCGGAGGCCGTCGCCCGTCTGGTCGAGGTGTCGCCCGGGACCCTCCTCATCGACGGCGTGGACGTCACCACGCGGCCGGTCGCCGAGGTGCGCGCGCTGATCGGCTACGCCCCGCAGAGCGCCTTCCTCTTCTCCGCCACCATCGCCGAGAACATCGCGCTCGGCCTGCCCGCCACGCTCGCCGTCGACAGCGACGACGCCCGGCGGCGCATCGAGCGGGCCGCGCTGGCCGCCGGGCTCGGCCCCGATCTCGCGCGCTTCCCCGAGGGTCTGCAGACCGTCGTCGGCGAGCGGGGGATCACCGTCTCGGGCGGGCAGCGCCAGCGGATCGCGCTGGCGCGTGCGCTCGTCTCCGATCGCCCGCTGCTCATCCTCGACGACTCGCTCTCCTCGGTGGACGCCGAGACCGAGCGGGTGATCCTCGAGGGGCTCGGCGGCGAGCTCGCGGGCCGCACCACGCTCCTCGTCTCTCACCGCCTCTCGGCGCTCCAGCACGCCGATCAGGTGGTGGTGCTCGATCGCGGGCGCGTCGTCGAGCGGGGCCGCCACGCGGAGCTCCTCGCGCGAGGCGGCCTCTACGCGGAGCTCTACCGGCGCCAGCTCGCCCAGGAGCTCCTCGCGTGAGCCGCGGCCCTGGTCCTCGCGTCCCTGCGGGACGCTCCGGGATGAGGCAGCAGGGCCCTGCCGCGCCGGTCCTCCGCGGGAGCCTGCTGCGCAGGTTGTGGCCGTTCGTGCGGCCGCAGCGCTGGGGGCTCACCGCGGCGCTGCTGCTGCTGCCGCTCGGCGCGCTCGTCGGGCTCCTGCAGCCCTACCTGGTGAAGCAGGCGATCGACCGCGCCATCGTCCCCCGCGCCGGCGGCCTCCTCGCGCCGCTCGCGCTGGTCTACCTGGCCGCGCTGCTCCTCGAGCGGCTCACCCTCTTCCTGCGCAGCGTCCTGCTCGAGCGCTGCGGCCAGCGCGCGATGCACGACCTCCGCTGCGCCGCGCACCGCCACCTCCTCCGTCTGCCCAGCGCCACCTTCGATCGCACGCCGCTCGGCACCCTGCTCTCGCGGGTGACGAACGACGTGGAGAGCGTGGCCGACGCCTTCGGGCAGGGGCTCTTCACCATCATCGGCGACCTGCTCAGCCTGATCGGCATCGTGGCCGCGATGTTCTGGCTGAGCCCGCGGCTGGCGCTGATCGCGCTCGCGGTGGTGCCGCCGCTCCTGCTGCTCACGCGGGTCTTCCGTCGCCTGATGCGCGCGGCCCAGCAGGAGATCCGGCGGCGCGTGGCGGAGATCAACGCGACGCTGCAGGAGCACCTGGGCGGGATGAAGGTGGTGCAGATCTTCGGTCGCGAGGATCGCGCCCGCGCCGAGCTGGACCGCGTCAACCGCGCGCACCGCGAGGCGTTCCGTGATTCGATCCGCTACGACTCGACGCTCTTCGCGCTGGTGGAGCTGCTCGGGTCGATCACGCTGGCGCTGCTCCTCTGGTACGGCGGGGCGCGGACCGGCGGGGCGCACGCCGGCGGAGCCCTCACCTTCGGGCTCCTGGTCGCCTTCATCGAGTACACGCAGCGGTTCTTCGTCCCCGTCCGCGACCTGGCCGGCAAGGTCGCGGTGATGCAGCAGGCGACCGTCGCCGCGGAGCGAGTCTTCGAGCTCCTCGACGGGGCGCCCGAGGGCGCCACGACGCTGGCGGCCAGCGCCGTGGGTGCCGGCGCATCGCCCGCGGGCGCGGCGGGCGAGGCCCGCGCCAGCGTGGCCGCGGCGCAGGTCGTGCTCGAGCAGGTCGACTTCGCCTACCACCCGGATCAGCCCGTGCTGCGCGAGCTGTCGCTGGCGCTCCGCCCCGGCGAGCGCGTCGCCGTGGTGGGCCCTTCAGGCGCTGGCAAGACCACCATCGCGCGCCTGCTGACCCGGCTGCACGAGCCAGCCTCGGGCGCCGTCCTCCTCGACGGGCGGGACGTGCGGAGCCTGCCGCTCGAGGAGCTCCGCCGCGCCGTCGTGGTGGTGAACCAGGACGCCTTCCTCTTCACCGGCACCGTGGCGAGCAACATCTCCCTCGACGACCCCGCGGTCTCTGCCGGGGCGGTCGCCGCCGCCGCGGCCGCGGTGGGGCTCACCGGGCTGCTGCCGCTGTCGCACGAGGTCGCCGGGCGCGGGGCCAACCTCAGCGCCGGGGAGCGCCAGCTGATCGCCTTCGCGCGGGCGCTGGCGCGCGACCCGCGCGTGCTGGTCCTCGACGAGGCGACCGCCTCCGTCGACCCCGAGTCCGAGCGGCTGGTGCAGGCGGGGGTCGCGGCGCTGACCCGGGGGCGGACCGCCCTGGTGATCGCGCACCGGCTCAGCACCATCGAGGGCGCGGACCGGATCGTGGTGCTGCAGCGCGGCCGCGTGGTGGAGAGCGGCGGGCACGCCGAGCTGCTCGCGGCGGGCGGTCTCTACGCCCGGCTGCACGCCCTGCAGGCGGTCGCCGCGCCGGCGGAGGCAGGCTCGGCTCAGGGCACCTCGCGGAGCGCGTAGACGACCCGGCCGCGCGCCCGCATGGTGAGACCGCCGCCGCGCAGCTCGACCTCGAGCTCGGCGCCGGGCTCGGGCGCGTCCTCGTCGGCGCAGACGAGCGCGCAGCCCGAGGACGAGATGTTGGAGAGAGGCAGCACCTGGGGGACGGGGGCGCCGTCCACGATCAGCCGCACCTCGAGCTCGAGCGGGAGCGAGCGTCCCGCCGGCTCCAGCTTCACCTGCAGGTCTCCCTCCTGGATCACCTGCACGCGGCGCGCGTCGCGGCGCTCCTTGCTGCCGAGGTGGAGCACGCCCCGGAGCTGGCGCCGGACCCACGCCTCGGGGTGCATCTGCCGGAAGAGGTAGCGCTCGAGTCGCACCTGGTCGCCGTGCAGCAACCCGACGAACTGGAGCCCGACGCGGATCATCGCCTCCCCTCCCCGCCGGGCGCGGGAGCCCGGCGCTGCCGCGCTGCCTCGTAGAGGAGCGTGACGCCTGCCGCCGCCACGTTCAGCGAGGCGATCGCCGAGCGCGACGGGATGGTGATGAGGAGATCACAGCCTCGACGGACGAGAGGCCGGATCCCCTTCTGCTCGTTGCCGAGGACGATGGCGGCTGGCCCGCGCAGATCGGCCTGCTCGGGCGCGACGCCGCCCGACTCCACGGCGCCGGCCACCCAGAGCCCCGCCTCCTTCATCTGCTCGAGGGCGCGCGCGAGGTTGGTGACCCGGGCGCAGCGCAGGTGCTCGCTGGCCCCGGCGGAGACCCGCACGACGGCGGGCGTGATCGGCGCGGCGCGATCCTTCGGCAGCACCAGCCCGCTCGCGCCGAGGACCAGCGCCGAGCGGAGGATGGCCCCCACGTTCTGAGGATCGGTGACACAGTCGAGGACCAGCAGCAGCGGCGGCTCCGGCCTGTCCTCGCGCCCCTGCGCAGCGGGGCCCCGGTCCTCGCGTCCCTGCGGGACGCTCCGGGATGAGACAGCGGGGCCCCGGTCCTCGCGTCCCTGCGGGACGCTCCGGGATGAGACAGCGGGGCCCGGCTCGAGGAGGTCCTCCAGCTCGACGTACGCGTACTCGCCGACCAGCGCCGCGACGCCCTGGTGGTTCCCCGCCCCGCAGAGCAGGTCGAGCTCCTCGGGGCTGCTCGTCTGCACCGGGATCCCACGCGCCTCGGCGAGCTCGAGGAGCCCGGGAGGCGCCGCGCCGCGCCGGGCGATCATCAGCGCCTGCACCTCCCGGTTGCGCCGCCTGAGCGCCTCCTCCACCGGGTGGACGCCGTAGACCAGGCGCGCCATGGCTCAGGCTCCACCGGCGGGTCGCGTGTCCGCGTCGCCGACGAAGCTCGCCACCTCACCCTCGAGCGCCGCCTGCAGCTCCTCGGCGACCCCGTCGCTCGAGCGCGCGAAGCGCTCGACGGTGCGCTTGTAGATGAAGACGCAGCCGGGCTGCCGCTCGGGCGCGCCGCGCCGGCGCTTCTTGCGAGGCTGCAGCTCCTGCGCGAGCGGGCGCGTGCTCAGGTAGACGGTGGCGCGGGGATCGAAGCCCTCGGCGACCAGCTCTGCGGCAGGGTGATCGAGGACGCGGAGCGGGACCCCCGCGAGCACGCGGGCGAGCTCGGGGGGGAGCTTGCTGACCGCCTCGTGGGCGACGGCGGCGAAGTCCTCCGCCGAGAGCCCCCACGCGGGCTCGGGCGCCGCGCGGTCGAGCTCGCGGACCGCGAGGAAGTGCTCGAGGGCCTCGCCCCCGCGGCCGAGCATCTCCTCTGCCACGGCGAGGAAGTAGTGCGCGTCGGCCCGCGTGTCCGGGTGCTCGAGCGCCTGCGCGAGCAGCGCGGCGGCGGCCTTCACCTCGACGAGATCGAGCTGCACCCGGCCGGCGCGCAAGTAGTAGGCGGGCGCGGGGTAAGGCGGCGGCGGGAGGCGCCCCGCGGCCGAGCGCGCCTCCTCCAGGCGACCGGCGGCGAGCAGCGCCTCGGTCCGGAGCAGCGCCACGTCGAGCTCCTCCTCCGCATCGGCGGTGAGCTCCTCTGCCTGATCGCAGAGCTGCAGCGCGAGCGCCGTGTCGCCGAGCGGGTGGACCGCGAGCTCGGCGGCGTGGAGGATCGCCTCGAGGTTCTCCGGGTCGAGGTCCATCGCCTGGCGGAGGAGCTCGACCGCCTCCTCGGCTTCTCCCTCGGCGGCGGCGATGGCGCCGAGGAGCGTGTGCCCCTCGGCGCTCTCCGCGTCGAGCTGCAGGAGCTGGTGCGCCGAGAGGCGCGCGGCGGCGAGGTCCCCCCGGTGCAGCAGGTCCCAGCCGCGGTCGAGGTGCGCGGTCGCCGCGTCCATCTCCAGGCTGCGGTCTTCGTTCACTCGCTTGCTCGGCTGCCCAGCTGACTGGCCGCGCGTGCGAGCTTGCTGTGGCGAATGCCGTAGGCGAAGTAGATGATCATGCCGATCGCGAGCCAGACCGCGAGGCGTAGCCAGGTGTCGAGGGGGAGCAGCGCCATCATCAGGAGACAGCAGAGGATGCCGGCCACGGGCACGAAGGGGACGCCCGGCGTGCGGAAGGGCCGCTTCACGTTTGGCTGGCGGTAGCGCAGGACCAGCACGCCGGCGCAGACGATGATGAAGGCCGAGAGGGTGCCGATGGAGACCAGCTCGCCGAGGATGTGGATGGGGGCCAGCGCGGCGACCGCGGCGACCACCGCTCCGGTGAGGATGGTGGTCTTGTACGGGGTGCGGAAGCGCTTGTGGAGCTGCGCGAAGACCGGCGGCAGCAGGCCGTCCTTCGACATCGTGTAGAAGATGCGCGGCTGCCCCATCAGCAGCACCAGGATGACCGAGGTGAGGCCGGCGATCGCGCCGAGCTTCACCGCCATCGCGAGCCAGCGGATGCCCATGGCGTCGATCACCACGGCGATCGGGTCCGCCACGTTCAGCTTGGAGTAGTGCACGACGCCGGTCAGCACCAGCGCGACCAGGATGTAGAGGACCGTGCAGATGGCGAGCGAGCCGAGGATGCCGATGGGCATGTCGCGCTGCGGATTGCGCGCCTCCTGCGCCGCCGTCGAGACCGCGTCGAAGCCGATGTAGGCGAAGAAGATGACCCCCGCCGCGCGCCCGATCCCGGACCAGCCGTAGTGGCCGAACTCGCCAGCGTTAGGCGGGATGAAGGGGTGGAGGTTGGAGGAGGCGATGTGGCCGACGCCGACGCCGATCACCGTCACGATGATCGCCACCTTCATCATCACGATGGCCGCGTTCACCGACGCCGACTCCTGGATCCCCTTGACCAGGAGCGCCGTCACCAGGGCGATGATGATCACGGCGGGCAGGTTGAAGTAGGCGCTGGCGTGCTGCATGGTGTCAGGGAAGACGCCGGCCTCCTCGAGGCGGTGGCCGAGGACCTCGAGGTTGAAGCCGAGGCCGTTGCCACCGAAGCCGAGGCTGGCGGGCTCGTACCAGCCCGGCAGCATGTTCGCCTGGAACTGGCTCGCCAGCTCCGGCGAGAGGTAGACGAGCTTGGTGCCGGGCGCGGCCATCAGCTGCGGCGGTATCTGGACGCCGAAGTTCCGCAGGAAGCTGCACACGTACCCCGACCACCCGACGGCGACCGTGGCGGCGCCCATCGCGTACTCGAGGACCAGGTCCCAGCCGATGAACCAGGCGAAGAACTCACCCAGCGTGGCGTACGAGTAGGTGTACGCGCTCCCGGAGATGGGGATCATCGCGGCGAACTCTGCGTAGCAGAGCCCCGCGAAGCCGCACCCGACCGCGGCCAGGACGAAGGAGAGGATGATCG
>JAKLHH010001519.1 GCA_022710245.1 Myxococcota bacterium | reverse complement strand
CAGCGCCGACCCGATGCAGCAGACCGGCGCGCCGGCGGGAGCGCGGGTCCTCGGCGAGCTCCAGCGCGGGCTCGCGCCCGCCGCCGTAGGCGTCTACCGCCCGCCGCCGCCCCAGCTCACCTGGCTGAAGCCAGCGCTGATCGTGCTCGTGCTCGCCGTCCTCGGCGGCGCCGCCTGGCTCTACCGCGATGAGCTCGCCGGCCTCTTCTCGGGCACGCCGACCTCGTCGTCGTCGGAGACGGTGATGATCCTGGTCATGACCACTCCGCCCGAGGCCGAGGTCTACCTCGACGGGGCCTTCCAGCCGACCAAGCCGATCCGCCTGCCGCGCTCGAAGGAGCGACTCTACACGCTGCGCGTCGAGGCGAAGGGCTACCTCACCGAGCAGCGAGAGATCACCGCCGAGCAGACCCGGTCGATCGAGATCAAGCTGCAGCCGAGGCGCTGACCCTCGCCGCCGCGTCCGCCGTCGGGGCGATCTGCCGGGGCAGCGTCAGCCTCCGGGCACGCAGCGTCCAGCGCCGGGCTCAGGGCTCCAGCTTGCGGGTGACGGCGTCGAGCCGGGCTCGCAGGGCGGCGTTCTGCGGCTCGCACTGGACCGCCAGGGTGAGGTACATGCGCGCCGAGCGCAGGTTGCCCTCCACCGCGGCGAGGTTCGCGAAGTGGAGGTAGCGCTTGCCCGCCGAGGTCGCGGCGTCGGAGGTGGGGTCCTCGTAGCCGGCGATCTGGCGGCCGCGGTCGAGGTAGCGGAGGCTCCCCGCGCGATCACTGGCCAGGCCGAGATCGTACTGGCTGCGCAGCTCGGGGTTGATCAGCACCTTGAAGGCCTCCGACATGCGCTTGTAGACCTCGTAGATCTGCTCCCGGAGCTCCTCGTCGGAGAGCTGCATGAAGCGATCGGGGTGGTACTCCATCGAGCACTTGAAGTACGCGTCCTTGATCTCGCCGGGTCCGGCGCCGCTGCCGACCTGCAGCAGCTGGTAGTAGTCGAGCTCTCCGAGGTTGCCGTGAAAGGCGCCGACCCGTCCCCGGAACGCGCTCCAGGCGGCCTCGCGCTCGTCGGTGCCTGGCTTGCTGGCCGGCGGCGGGCTGGGCGCGGCCGGCGAGGTCGCCGAGGTGCGCGGCGACGCCACGGGGGCGGGCGGCGTGGTCTGCCGCTCGAGCCGGGCGCGGATGCGCTCGTCGAAGAGCTGCGCCTCGAAGGGGAAGGGGAGGAAGGCGTCCGCGCCGGCAGCCTCGGCCTCGCTCTCGCCGACGTGCGGGTCGCGGTAGAGCTCGTCCATCAGCACCAGCGTGCAGCTCATCCCGGCAGGCAGCGAGCGGATCCGCTGGCAGACGTCGCTCACGGAGGCGTCCCGGCCGACGATCACGATCTCCGGCTGCAGGTGGCCGAGGAGATCGAGCCCCTTCTCGGCCGACTTGGCGAACTCGAGGCTGAAGGCTGAGGCGGGCAGCGTGCAGGCGAGCATGCCGCGGCGGACGTTGTCCGTGTCGATGATCAGGACGCGGAGGGTGCCATCCTCGCGCCTGGCCGTCATCGCTTGCCGACCTCGAGCTTCAGCGCGGCGCTGCGCAGGGCGCGCTCGTCGAGCTCGCCGGAGACCTTCACGCTCTTCTTGC
>JAKLHH010001518.1 GCA_022710245.1 Myxococcota bacterium | reverse complement strand
AGGAGCCGTCGTCGGCCTGTTGGTCATGGCAGGCCAGGCAGCGGTGTTTCTCGTGCTCATCTGCGCGGCCCACTACTGAGGAGGTCAGCCCGGGCCCTCGACTCCGTCGCTGCCCCAGCCCGGCAATGCGCGCAGCGCGGCCGCGAGCTCCGGCGCCACGCTCGCGCCCGCCGCGGCGAGCGGCGCGGCCTTCACGGCGCTCGGGGTGACCCCGCAGAGGTGGAGCTCGAGCCGCAGCCCGCGGCGAGCGAGGCACGAGGCGGCGCCGCGCGCGCTCTCCAGGCCGGCGAGACCGTCCTCGAAGATCCAGACCTCCGCGCCCTCGAGGCGGCGCAGCTGAGCATGCCCGTCGGCGGGCCCCTCGCCGTCTGCCGCGAGCCCGGGCGCGAGCTCGAGCGCCTCCGCGAGCGGCGCGCCCGCCGCGACGAGGAGCGCGGCGATCGCGTGGACCGGCGAGGGCTTGAGGAACGCGTCCGCCGCGGCGCCCCGCCTGGCGGCGAGCCAGCGGAGCGCCCCCAGGCCGACAATGGGCAGCGTCTCCAGGCCCGCGACCCGCGCGCCGTACTCCGCCTCGGGCGAGCCCGCGCCGTCCGGATCGAGGCTCGGCCGGTTGGTGAGGCTCGCCGCGCCGTGGCCCGGCCGCTCGAGCCAGGCGCGCAGCCGGCGCTGCTCCTCCGCCAGCAGCCCAGGCCGATCGTGCGCGAGGAGGGCGCCCGTGGCGACGGCGAGCCGCGGCGGCAGGCCGTAGCTGGCGGCGTAGGCCTCGCTCCCGAGGACCAGCTCCTGGAAGAGGCGGTGCGTCGGGCTGGCGTGAGCGTCGCGCGCGCCGCGGATCAGCGCGAGCACCGCCTCGCGCTGGACCGCGTCCAGCTCGCGGTGCTGATCGAGGAGCAGCTCACCCGCCCGCTCCCGCGGAGCCGCGCTGGCGCCCTCGCGGGACAGCTCCTCGAGCAGCGCGCGCAAGGCCTGCAGCGCCGCGCCGTCCTCGCCCGGATCGCCAGGCGGGAGCGGACCGTCGAGGCGCAGCGCCGCCGCCGGCTCCCGCGCGAGCGCGCGGGCGAGGAGCAGCGACCCGCAGATCGCCGCCGAGTCCCACTCGCTCGTCACCCCGCACGCCTCGAAGCGCTCCACCTCCTCGCGCCCGAGGACGAGCGGCGGGCCGCCGAGCGCGCGCGAGACGAGCGCCACGGTCTCGACCAGCGCCTGGTGATAGCCCTCGGGGGCCACCAGGACGTGGTCCATGTCGAAGAGCAGCAGGCGGCACATCACCGGTGGCGGCGCCGGAGCTCGGCCTCCACGTCGGCCAGGGTCAGGCCCCGCGCCGCGAGGAGCACCAGCGTGTGGAAGAAGAGGTCGGCGACCTCCTCGACGAGGCGCTCGTCGCCCTGCCCCTTGGCGGCGAGGATCACCTCCATCGCCTCCTCGCCGACCTTCTTCAGCACCTCGTCCTCGCCCCCGGCGAGCAGCCGCGCGGTGTAGGACTCCGCCGTCGGGTTGGCCTTGCGGTCCTCGATGATCTTGAAGAGCTCGGTCAGCATGGGCGGCTCCAGAGGCGCTGCTCGAAGCAGCTGCGGGCTCCCGTGTGGCAGGCCGGGCCCGCCGGCTGGACCAGGAGCAGCAGG
>JAKLHH010001517.1 GCA_022710245.1 Myxococcota bacterium | reverse complement strand
TGAGCGAGAGCGGCGCCTTCGAGGTGGTGCCCCCGGAGAAGCTGAAGGCCGCCATGACCAGGAAGAAGATCGAGAGCTACAAGGACTGCTACGCTCAGTCCTGTCAGATCGAGATCGGCCAGGAGCACGCCGCGGACAAGGTCGTCACCACCCAGCTGCTGAAGGTGGGGACCAAGTGCGTGGTGGCCATCAGCCTCAACGACCTGCGCAAGTCGACCTCGGAGCGCGCCGCGACGGTGCGGGGCGGGTGCAGCGAGGACGCCATCACCACCAACATCGAGGACGCCGTCGCTCGCCTCGCCGGCAAGGATCCCCCCGCGGCGGCGGCTCCGGCAGCGTCACCCGCCGCAGCCGCTCCTGCGCCCGCCGCGGCGGAGAAGCCGACCGCCAACTTCCTCGCCGCCGAGAAGAAGCTCCTCGCCTTCCGTCGCGCCCGCCTCACGGGCCCCTCGCCGGCCGCGTTCAAGAAGCAGCTCGTGGCGCTGCAGCAGAAGGCGCAGAGCCTGCTCGCCGAGTACCAGACGGTCAAGGCGGAGTCAGGCCCTCGCTACCAGGCCGCTGCGGACTGCCGGATCGCGGCCGTCCAGCAGCAGCTCGCCTGGGTGGTCGCCGAGGGGGCGCGGCGACTGCCCATGCCGGACAACATCCGCAAGGGTGGAAAGGAGATGGCGGATCTCTATCGCGACACGCTGGAGAGCACCATCGACGATCGGGTCACCCCGATCGAGGAGAAGGCCCGCACCGGCTATCAGCAGTGCCTGGCCAGGGCGAAGGAGACCGGGCTGCTCAGCCCGATCGTCACCGACGCCATGCGGGGCCTGCGCGCGCTCCGCTGACCGACGGCTCCCGAGACGGGAGCGCCGAATGGGGGTCGACCTCTGACCACGAGCTCAGGCATACTGCGGCCGGCCTGGAGCCGGAGGCACCGCTGATGAAGTCACCTGGGATCCTCACCGCCGCGCTCGCGCTGCTCGCCCTCCTCCCCGGCTGCGGCGGCGATGACAAGAGCCCCGCCGACGCGCGCGTCGACGTCGTCGACATGATGCGCATCGAGGGGCCGAAGACCACCAAGGTCCCGGATCTGAGGAGCTGGGAGCCGCGTCCGGCGGACAGCGGGCGCGACAGCGCACGAGACAGCGGGCGGGGTGAGGCGAAGGGCGCGCAGTAAGAGCGCGCAGTGAGAGCGCGCAGCAAGAGCGCGCAGGTAGGCCGCGGCCGCGCGCTGCAGGACGTGGCCGCGCTACCGCCCGAGCGAAGATCTCTGCTGACTGGAGCGGCGCCGCCCAGCGGGCGAAGCTGCCGCGACCAAGGATCACAGCCCGCTGGTGAAGCGCCAGCGCTGGCCGTCGCGGATCAGCTTGAAGCGGGCGAAGTCGGCCAGGCGGCGCCAGCGCGCCGGGACCTTCTCGTCGACCGGCTCGTAGACGAACGTCGCGTCGATGTACGCGTCGACCTCGGCGTCGCGCCCCTGGATGCGCACCGCCAGGTACTCGATCCGGTAGCGGACCTTGGTCGCGCGCTTGAACTGACTGGCCAGGAGCTGCTTCAGCCCCTCGTAGTCCTTGTCGTCGGAGCCGTCGGAGGGCGTACCCGCGTTGTCCTGGTAGGTCGGGTGCGCCAGCGCGAGG
>JAKLHH010001516.1 GCA_022710245.1 Myxococcota bacterium | reverse complement strand
GGCGCGGCGAGCCGGTTCACCCGCCGGCGGCCGTCGTGCGAGAGCGTGGCCACCGAGAGGCGCCCTCCCTGGTCGCGGGTCAGCGTCATCGTCCAGCCGTAGCGCTCGAAGCCGCACCCGGCGTCCTCGCGCAGCACCAGCTCCTCGAGCCAGGGCGCCCCGGCAGCCCGCTCGAGCCACGCGCGCGCCCAGCTCGGGTGCGGGAGCTCGAGCGCGCGCAGCTGTCGCGAGAGCGGGGTCTCGCCGAAGAGCCAGGCCTGCTCCTCGGGGCGCGGCGCTCCGCCGACCATCAGCCGGGTGAGCGCGGGCAAGTCGGCGGTGCGCTCGAGGAGCGGGTCGCGGGCGACCAGCTGGTGGGTGTGGTCATTGAGGAAGCAGCCGAGCACCCGCAGACGCAGCGGCGCGGTCACGACGCCGAGGAGCGCGATCAAGGCCTCGGCGCTCAGCCCGACCACCGCCGTCAGCCGCGGCAGACGCGGCGCCGCCAGCGGGGCCTGGGTCTGCGGCCACACGTCCTCGACGTCGAGCTCCTCGACGGTGGCCCACTGGGGCGCGTCGATCAGCTCCAGCGCCGGCTGCGCGCCGCTCCCCGACTTCAGTCGCACCCGCCGGAGGAAGCCGCGGTCGAGCTCGCTCGAGGCGATCACGGGCGCGAGCGCCCCGGCGCAGGTGGCGCTGTGCTCGCGCTCGAGCGCCGCCGCCCGTCGCGCCTGGGCCGGGGTCAGGGGCTGACGTGCGGCGAGGCACTGGAGCTGGATCAGCTCCCCGCGGGAGTCCCCCTTCTCCAGCAGCACGTCAGCGAGCACGAGCCGCGGCTCGTCGTCCTCCGGCCGGGCGAACACCTCGACGATCAGGTCAGCCTCGAGCCGCTGCCGCGCGGGCAGCGAGGCGAGCGCGTCGAGGCCGGCGAGGGCGGTCGCCTCGGCCGCGCTCAGCGCCGGGGCGCCGTCGGGGAACCGGCGGCGCAGGCTCGCCAGCAGCCGGTGCGCGCTGCGAGCGGCGAGCCCGGCCTGCGCGCACTCCCGGAGCCAGTCGGCGATCGGCTGCGCCTCCAGCGTTCGCGGGTCCGCGTGCTGCTCGAGTATCCGCGTCCCCGCGGCCTGCCCCCAGAGCTGCTGGTCCAGCACCGCGCGCGCGAGCCGTGGGTCGTCGGGCCACGCCCGCAGGCGCGCCAGGCGACGCCTGAGCTCGGTGCCCGGCGCGTCGCGCAGCCCTGCGAGCAGGGTGCCGAGATCCGCCGCACGGCGCCCGGCCTCGAGCGCGTTCCAGCGAGCGAGCCGCTCCTTCAGGGTCCGCCCCTCGATGCGCCCGGCGAGCCGCGCCGAGAGCCGCTCGATCACCTCCGCCAGCGCGGGAGCGCGCCGGCCGCGCCAGCACTCGAGCAGGCGCTCCAGCGCGCCGGCCAGATCGCCGCCCGCACCCAGCGCCCGCGCGGCCTCGAGGGCAGCCTCGAGCCCTTCGCCGATCGTGATCGTCGTCATCGGGGGCGATCAAAGCGCATCGACCTGATGAGGGCAAGCGCGGGCCCGACGCCCAAACTCCGCTTCAAGGTATGCGCCGTATTCAACGGCGACGTCGCGCGGGGACCCCCGCTCGCGGGCCCCTCCCCACCCCTCGCGTCCTCGCGGG
>JAKLHH010001515.1 GCA_022710245.1 Myxococcota bacterium | reverse complement strand
GAGTAGAGCACCACGTCGAGGTAGACGACGCGCGTGGCGGTACTCTTGCGCACCACGCCGAGGAGCACGAACAGGTAGGCGACCATGATGGTGGTGAAGAGCTCGAGGAAGTCCTCCACCCAGAGGTGCACCACCCAGAAGCGCCAGAAGTCCATCACCGCGAAGTTGGTGTGCTTGCCGAAGACCATCCCCGCCGCGTAGAAGACCGGGATCGAGAGCGCGCTGTAGACGAAGAGGTAGGGGAGGTTGCCGGGGTGCTCCTGGGGCAGGCGCGCGCGCACGCCGCGGTAGATGATCACCACCCAGAAGAACATGCCGACGACCAGGAGCCCCTGCCAGAGACGGCCGAGGTCAAGGTACTCCCAGCCCTGCGCGCCGACGAGGAACCAGGGCCCCTCGCGAGGGATCAGCCCCTTCACGCTCGCCGCCTCGCCAGCCAGGCTGCCGACCACCACCAGGACCAGCGCAACGAAGAGCGCGATCGCGAGCTTCGCCTGGTGACGCGGCTCCTGCCCGGCGATCATCGGCGCGATGAAGATGCCCATCGCCATGAAGCTCGCGGCCACGAAGAAGAGCGCGAGCTGCAGGTGCCACATGCGCGAGAGGTTGTAGGGGAGCAGGCGGGCGAGGTCGAGGCCGTAGAAGCTCCCCGGCTCGACGTGGTAGTGCGCGTTGACGCCGCCGAGGAGCCCCTGCGCGAGGAAGAGCCCGGCCACGACCAGGAAGTACCAGGCGGTCGCGCGCTGGGCCGGCGAGAGGCGCACCTCCTCCGGCGGCCGGAAGCGCAGGCGCAGGCCCGGCTGCTCCTCGGCGGCGTGGTGCCAGCCGAGCAGGTCGAAGCGACCGACCAGGAAGAGCACCACCCCGGTGCCGCCGAGGAGCGCGATCAGGCTCAGCAGGCTCCAGAGGAAGGCCTCAGGCGTGGCGGTGTTCCCCGCGGCGGGCTCTGGCGGCCAGTTATTGGTGTAGGAGTGCTCCGCGCCGGGGCGGCGCGCGGCGGCGACCCAGGCGCTCCAGGCGAAGTAGGCGGTGAGCCGCCGCACCTCGACGGGATCCACGAGGTGGGGTCGCTTCAGCCCTCGCTGCTCGGCCGGCGTGCTGAAGAAGCCGGTGTAGAAGCGGCAGAGCGCCTCGAAGGCGTGCGCCTGGGCGCCGCTGAAGCGCAGGACGCCGCTCTGGGGGTCGTACCGGTTCGCCTTCAGCTCTGCCTGGACCCGCGCCTCGGCCTCCGCCGCGCTCGCCCCGGCGCTCCGGTGCAGCGCCTGCATGTCGAGCACGGCGCGGTGCAGGTACTGCGCGGTGAAGTCGGGACCCAGGTAGGCGCCGTGGCCGAAGATGGTGCCGTACTCCATCAGCCCGCGCCGCTGGAAGAGGTGCTGGCCCGCCATGATCTCGTCGCCGCTGAAGAGCGGGCGGCCCGCGTCGTCGACGACCTGCCGCGGCAGCGGCGGGTGATCCGTGTGGATGCGGTAGGCGAGGTAGCCCAGCACCGCGAAGCCGACGAGGAAGGTGAGCCCCGCGAGCTGGAACCAGCGCGAGGAGATGGGCATCCGAGGAGAGGTCTGCACGGCCGCGCTCCTTTCGAAGAGGGGCCGGCCCGCCTCCACCGCCACCCGACCCCGCCACCACAGCCTGCTTGCC
>JAKLHH010001514.1 GCA_022710245.1 Myxococcota bacterium | reverse complement strand
GAAAGGCGCGCTGTCGTACCGGTCGACCTATCACCTGCGCTCGAACGACTACTACTCGGCCCGCAACTACGCCGGCCGCCTCGTCGGCAGCAAGCTCATCTTCTACATGCCCTTCTTCCTCCGCTACCACGACGCCTCGCCGCCGCAGCTCCCGGCCGTCGCGACCTGGAGCGCCGAGCGCAAGGGCGTCGTCGCCTGGAACGACATCCTGACGAAGCTCGAGGTCTACCGCCCGCTGCAGAGCAGCCCCACCCCGACCCTCCACACCGTCGTGCAGTGCGACCTCGCCAGGCCGACCTTCTCCTGCACCGCGCGCGCGCTCCTCGGCCCCTACTCGCGGACCTTCTACGTCTCGCGCGACGCCATCTACCTCTGGGTCGGCCCCTCCCACAGCTACTTCGCCGATGCCGAGGAGCAGAAGCGCACGAGCCAGGAGGGCTCCTACGTCTATCGGCTCCCCATCCTGCAGGGCGAGGTCACCGCGGTGCGCGCGAGCGGCAACCCGATCGACCAGTTCTCCTTCAAGGAGGGCCCCGATCAGCTGAACGTCCTCGTCGGCGATCAGGGCGGCGGCGACGCCATGTGGCAGACCGAGGGGCCGAAGGGCCAGAACATGGCCCTCGCCCGCATCCCGCTCAAGCTCTTCGCCGCCGAGCCGCCGGCGCTCGCGGCGAGCGCGTACACGAAGCTCCCGCGGCCCGAGTCGCCAGGCGGCAACCGCTACGGCACCTACGCTCTGCAGAACCGCTTCGTCGGCGACTGGCTCCTCTACGGCGCGGGCTCGGGCTGGTGGGGGCAGCCGAAGAACGGCGGCACGCTCTACCTGACGAACCTGCGCAAGCCCGAGGACGTGAAGCGGATCAGCCTCGACCACGGCATCGAGCGCCTCGAGCCGATGGACGCGAACGCGGTCGTCGTCGGCAGCGGCAAGAGCGACCTCTTCTTCACCTCCATCGCGCTCGGCGAGGAGCCGAAGGTCGCGCAGACGCACGTGCGTCAGAACGCGGCGCAGGGCGAGACGCGGAGCCACGGCTTCTTCTTCCTCCCCGAGGGCAACGGCGCCGGCCTCCTCGGGCTGCCGGTGCGGACGCAGGGTCGGCCGGGGCAGCACCTGATGCATGGCTCGGCGGAGGTCACCTTCCTCAGGGTCAGCACCGCGCTCAAGTTCAGCGCGCTCGGCTCCCTCGCCGCGCAGGCGACGAGGACGCCCCAGGACTCGTGCCAGGTGTCGTGCGTCGACTGGTATGGCAACGCGCGGCCGATCTTCCTGCGCGGACGCATCATCGCGCTGCTGGGCTACGAGCTCGTCGAGGGCAAGCTCGCCGGCGACAAGCTCGCCGAGAACCGGCGGGTGGACTTCCTGATGCCGCGGATGGCGGAGAGGTAGCCTCGGAGATCGACGCTGTTCGGCCTGGCGGCGCAGCCCCCGACGCCGACCGCGCCTGGAGAGCCGGCATAGACACGCTCGATCGCGGCGCTCTCGCACGGAACGTCGTATAATCATCCGCTGACACTGAGGGCAGGCGCATGGCCAAGAGCTCCAGGCATGACATCCGGCTCAGCGGCGCAGGCGCGCGTGGACCGCGCGTGAGCGGCGCGCTCCTGCGGGAGCTCCTCGACGTCCTCGTCGAGGGCTGCCGCGGCGCCTT
>JAKLHH010001513.1 GCA_022710245.1 Myxococcota bacterium | reverse complement strand
CCGAGAGGGCTTGGCTCTTGTGGCCGCCGTGCTATAGAGTTAGTGGTGAAGGGTGCGTTTGGCACCCAGGGAACAAACAACTGCTTTTCCCGAGCGCAGGACCTTCCGTTCTACCCCACGGCACACACCGCGAGAGTCGAGGGAGCCTGGCGCCCGGGCACCGAGGGACAGTGAGGCATTGGTCACTTCGAGAGAGCTAGCCCTGCAGGCCCTCGCCGCGGCCTTCACCAAGAACGCGCTCCAGCCAGCGCTGCTCGACGTCGGCGCCACCTCCTCATACACCGACTTCATCCTGGTGCTGAGCGGGCGGTCGATCCGTCAGGTGGAGGCGATCGGCGAGGCGATCCAGACGACCCTGAAGAAGGAGCACCACCAGGAGCCGGTCGGCGTCGAGGGTGAGCGCGGCGGGCAATGGACCCTCCTCGACTACGGGGACGTGGTGATCCACGTCTTCTATCACCCGATGCGCGAGTACTATGACCTCGAGGGGCTCTGGTCGGACGCGCCGCGGGTCGACCTCGAGGTCCCGCCCGAGCTCCGCTACGCCGAGATGGCGATCCACTCCGGCTAGCGCCCGTGCGCGAGGGGCTCATCCTGGCCGAGGGCCGGCTGAAGGACGCCCTCCTCGAGGAGGCCTGCGCGGAGTACTTCCAGCGCTGCCACCGCACGCTCCCGCTCAAGGTCAAGGAGCTGAGGGACCTCGCCGCCCTGAGGCAGGCGATCCCCGGGCGGTGCACGCTGGTCGTCCTCGACGAGCGCGGCGAGCAGCTGACCAGCCGCGAGTTCGCCCGCCGCCTGGAGCGCTGGATCTCGGTGCCGCTGCCGCTCGTCTTCGTCATCGGCGGTGCTAACGGGCTCGACGACGAGCTCCGCGGGCGGGCGAGCCTCCTGCTCGGCCTCGGCAAGATGACCTTCGCCCACCGGCTGGTCAGGCTGCTGCTCGCGGAGCAGCTCTACCGGGCGGTCTCCATCCTCGAGGGCTCGCCGTATCATCGGGAGGGCTGAGTCCTCCGTCGGTCACGCCGCTCGCATCCCATCCTCCCGGACCTGCAACGGACCTGCACCGTCCGCTCGCTCCGCTAGGCGTGACAGCGACTGTCACCCGGATCTGCTCGGGTGGACTCGCCAACGAGCGAGCCGAGGCGCGCTTGAGCTCGACGACCGAGCGGTCGTCGCGAGTGCCAGTGCGCGGTCCACCCGGGCCCGCACTGGCACGAGTCGCCGAGCGAACCTTGCCGGCCGCCTGCCTCTCTCAGTCCTCGCGGCCGTCTGCAAGGTGAGCGACCCGAGGTCGCGAGGCTCAAGCGCGCCGAGAGCGAGCGGACGTTGGAGGTCCGAGAGGACGGGCGTGAACCGCGAGGGAGGAGGTGGGAAGGGCCTCAGGCGGAGGGGAGCTTGACCGCGATCTTCCCGCCCTCGACCGCGAGCTCGACCTTGCCATGGCGCTCGCCCGCGAAGGAGTCGAACGCGGCCTCCTCGAGCACGCGGGTGAGCAGCGAGGTGAGCCCGCGCGCGCCCGTCTGACGGCGCAGGCTCTGCTGCACCACCCACTCGAGGACGCCCTCGCCGATCACCAGCTCGAGCCCCTCGTCCTCGAACTCCCGGCTCATCCGCCGCACCACCGCGTCCCCCAGGATCTCCTTCAGCGTCTGCG
>JAKLHH010001512.1 GCA_022710245.1 Myxococcota bacterium | reverse complement strand
GATCTGGGTCGCCAGCCGCACGCGCTGCCCCTCCCCTCCGGAGAGCGAGGCCGAGGTGCGGTCGAGCGAGAGGTACTCGAGCCCGACGCTGGCGAGGAAGGAGAGGCGACCGGTGATCTCCTGCACCAGGCGCCCGGCGATCTCGCGCTCGCGGCCCGTGAGCTCGAGCCCGCGGAAGAGCTCGAGCGCCGGCCCCACCGGCAGGCGCGTCACCTCGTGGATGGGCCTGCCCCCGACGAGGACGTGCCGCGCCTCCTCGCGCAGGCGCGCGCCGCCGCAGTCGGGGCAGGTCCGCTGGCGCATGTAGCGGTGGAACTCCTCGAGGACGCTGTCCCACGCCTCGAGGTCGTCGCCGCTCCCGCCCTCGCGCCGCCGCCGCTCCTGCTCCTCCAGCCGCCGCTGCAGGTTGGCGAGGACACCCTCGAAGGGCCGGCGGAAGCTCTGGCGGTGGCCGCCCGCCTCGAAGGAGTGCTTCACCTCGACCTCGCCGCTGCCGTGCAGGATCAGCTCGCGCGCGCTGGCGGGGAGCTGCGACCAGGGCTGGTAGAGGTCGAAGCCGAACTGGCCGGCGAGCGTCTCGAGGAGCTGCTGGTAGTAGCCGGCGTTGCGGTGCTCCCAGGGCTCGACGGCGCCCTCGCGCAGGCTCAGCTCCGGGTGCGGGACGACGCGCTCCTCGTCGAACTCCATCAGCACGCCGAGGCCGGTGCAGCGCGGGCAAGCGCCCTGCGGGTTGTTGAAGGAGAAGGAGCGCGGCGTCAGCTCGGGGAAGCTGAGGCCGCACTCGGAGCAGGCGAGCTTCTCAGAGAAGAGCAGATCCTCGCCCTCGAGCGGCGCCACCTTGACCACGCCGCCCGCCAGCTTGAGCGCCAGCTCCAGCGAGTCGGCGAGCCGCGCCTCGACGCCGGGCTTCAGCACCAGGCGGTCCACGTAGACCTCGATGGTGTGCCGGCGCTTGCCGTCGAGGGTGAGCTCCTCGCCGAGGTCGAGGACCTCGCCGTCGATGGCCACCCGGGAGAAGCCATCGCGGCGCAGCCCCTCCAGCTCGCGGCGGAACTCGCCCTTGCGATCCCGCACGACCGGTGCCAGCACCGAGAGGCGCGCGCCCGCCGGGAGGCGGAGGAGCTGATCCACCATCTGCTGCACGGTCTGCGAGGCGATCGGGCGGCCGCAGCGCGGACAGCGCGGCTTGCCGATGCGCGCGTAGAGGAGCCGCAGGTGGTCGTAGATCTCGGTGACGGTGCCGACCGTCGAGCGCGGGTTGCGGGAGAGGCCGCGCTGCTCGATGCTGATCGCCGGGCTCAGCCCGTCGATGGAGTCGACGTCGGGCCGCCCCTCGAGCTCCAGGAGCTGCCGCACGTAGGCGGAGAGCGACTCGACGTAGCGGCGTTGCCCCTCGGCGTAGAGGGTGTCGAACGCGAGCGAGGACTTCCCGCTCCCCGAGAGGCCGGTCACCACGATCAGGCGGTCGCGCGGCAGCTCGAGGCTGATGTCCTTGAGGTTGTTCTCGCGCGCCCCTCTGATGACGATCTGCTTCATTGGTAGAACCTACTCCTTTATCCTGCGCCACTGCCAACGCAGGTGAGTAAGTCCCCCTTTCAAACCGTGCGTGCGGTTTTCCCGCACACGGCTTACCGGTGGCCTCTCGTACGTCAGCA
>JAKLHH010001511.1 GCA_022710245.1 Myxococcota bacterium | reverse complement strand
AGATCAGATCCTTCGCCGCCGCGGTGGGCTCGCGCCTCACCGTGGCCGAGGCGGCGATGCTCCACCGCTACGCCGACGAGGTGCGCCACCGCTACTGCCGCTTCTGCGCCGCCTGCGAGCCGAGCTGCCCGCACGGGGTGGCGATCGCCGACGTCAACCGCTTCTTCATGTACTCCGCCTACTACGACCGCCATGACGAGGCCCGCCGCCGGTACGCCGCGCTCGGGCCGGGGCGCGCAGCGACGGCGTGCGCGGGCTGCCACGCGCCGTGCCAGGCCGCCTGCCCGTTCGCCCGCCCGGTCCGGGCCGAGCTCCTCGAGGCCCACCTGAGGCTGGCGTGACGGGGCCGTGGCTCCTCGGCGCCGGCGCGGCGCTGGCGGCCGGGCTTGCCTGCGCGCCGCCGCCGCAGCCGGAGGCCGGCCTCGAGACGCTCCTCCCCGACGCCTCCCGGCTGCCGGGATGGCGGGTGGTCGAGGGCCCGGTGAGCTACGGCCCGGACCGCCTGTTCGACTATCTCGACGGCGGCGCCGAGCGCTACCTCGGGCTCGGCTTCCGGCAGCTCGTGCACGTGCGCTACCAGCTCGGCGAGGACCCGCTCGCCTGCGTCAGGGTCGATCTCTTCGACATGGGCGGCCCCTCGGGCGCCTTCGGCATCTACCGGAGCGCGCTGCCTCCGGACGCGAGCCACGAGCCGTGGTGCGCGGAGGGCCACCGTTCGGGACCCGTCGCCGCCGCCTGGAAAGGCTCGCTCTACGTCCACGGCGAGGCCGATGACGAGCGTCCCGAGCTCGTTGCGACCCTCGGCACCCTCCTTGCCGAGGTCTGCGGCGGGGCCCCGGGGGAGGCCGTGCTGCCGGCGTTCCTCGAGCCGCTGCCGGAGGAGGGCCTCGTGCCGGGCAGCGAGCGCTGGGTGGCCGCGGACCTGCTGGGCCACGGGTTCCTGCCGGGCGGCGTGATCGCGAGCTACCGGCTTGCAGGCTGCGAGGCACGGCTCTACTACTCGGAGCTCGCGAGCGAGGGCGCAGCCGAGCAGGCGCTCGCGAGGCTGCACGGCGAGTGGGCGCGGCTGGCGGTGCTCGATGAGCTGCCGTCGCCCGGCCGCGGTGCCTTCCGCTACTCGGACGAGAGGCTCGGCTCCGGCAGCGCCGTGGTCACCGGCCGCTTCCTCGCCGGCGTCCACTGCGACCAGCCCGACCTTCCCGCCGACGCCCAGCAGCGCCTGCTCGCCGCGCTCGCCGCCGGACTCGGAGCCGGCGGCTGAGGCGCCGTCGGGCTCGTGCTCCGATCCTCGCCATTCTCGTGGCCGGCCGAGTCTCCTCCGAGCGGGGCGCGGCACCGAGCCGTCCTGGGATAGACTTTGGCGCAGTGGCCGCACGGACGGGCAGAGCCCGGCGCGCAGGCGGAGTCTCACCCGTGGCAGAGACCAGTGCATGGCAGCGGGCGGCGGCTCGACTGGGCGCGCGCCTCCTCGCTCCTTTCCAGACCGGCGCCGGCGTCGACCTCCGGCTGGTGCTCGCGTTTGCGGCGATCAACACCATCGTGCTCATCAACGCTATCCGGCACGATCCGCTCGTCGGCTACGACGCCCCCGGGCACCTTCGGTACATCCAGGCGCTGGCCGGCGGATCACTGCCCACCGTGGACCAGACAGGCGAG
>JAKLHH010001510.1 GCA_022710245.1 Myxococcota bacterium | reverse complement strand
CTTGCCGAACTTCGCCCGCAGCATCAGCCCGGCGACCGTCCCGGGCTTGGCCCAGGCGCGCAGCGCGGGGATGGCGTGCTCGCGCGCGGCGTGGAAGAGCGCGCGGCCGAGCGCCGCCGCCTCGATCGGCTCCAGCCCCTCCTTGGCCAGCCGCTCGAGCGTCTCGAAGAGCGGCTGGTACGCCCGGTTGCCGCCGCGGCGCCCGTAGATGTTCGCCGCCTTCACCCGCACGCGCGGCTTGTCGGCCGCGAGCAGCGCCTGCATGGTCTGGTGCAGCCGCTGGTCGTTCGGGGCAGCGATCAGCACCTCGAGCGCGCCGAGCTGGACGTCTGCCGAGGCGTGCTCGACGAGCGAGTAGGCGGCCTCGAGCGCGCGCTCCGGCGGGGCGACCACGCAGATCACGTTGAAGAGGTCGACCACGCGCTCGGTCGGCACGGTGCCCAGGCGCGCGAGGAGCGCGTCGGCCTTGCCGAAGGCGAGCCGGGCGAGCAGCGTCTTCAGCGGCCGGCGCAGCCTGTCGTCGGGCTCGCAGACGAAGCGCTCGATGACGCGGTCGAGGTGATCGCCCGAGAGCATGGAGAAGAGCGGCATCAGCGCGTCGATCTCCACGTCCTCGGGGTCGCGCAGGAAGCGCTCCAGGAGCTCGGCGTCGTCGAACTTCTTCGACAGCTCGGCCAGCTCCGGGGTGTCGCCGAGCTTGCTCCGCGCCTCGCGCAGCGTCCAGACCAGCTCACGCGGGCGCAGCTCGACCACGAAGAAGCGGCAGACCTCCTCGAGGATGGCGAGCACACCGGCCGTGACGTCAGGGACGCCGACCCGCACCGTGAGGTCGAGGAGCTCACGCACGACCTGCACGGCGGCGTCGCCGGCCTTGCTGTCCGCCGCCTCGGCCTGCAGCGCGGCGAGCGCCTCGGCCGGGATCGGCCGCATGGCCAGCGCGGCGGGCGGCCCCAGGCGGGGCAGCGGCAGGTCCCAGTCCTGCGGCGCCTGCGCCCGCGTCACCAGCACCTGCTGGTCCACCGCCTCCGGGTTCTCCTCGGCCGGGACATAGACCTCGACCACCTCGAAGTCGATGAGCTTGAAGCCGGACTGCCGGAGCAGCGTGAGCGTGTCCTCCTCGTTGAGCCGGATGCGGCTGAAGCGCACCGAGAGGATCTCGAGGAGCCGCAGCAGCTCCTCCCAGGCCACGCCGGGCTTCAGCGTGATCGAGCGGACGCCGTCACGGAAGAGGCGGAAGGCGATGGAGCGCTCCCGATCCTCCTCGTGATAGACCACCTGCCCGCCCCAGCTCACGTCGAAGGGGCCGATCTCGAAGCGGATGGGCCCGTGCTTCTCCAGCGCGGTGGCGGTGGTGTTGCGGTAGATCGAGATCATCTGGCGGACGGTGTCGTTGCGCGCGTCGTAGGTGACGAAGCTGCGCGCTGCCCGCGCCAGCGAGAGGAGCACATCGACCGGATCTGCCCGCTCCTCGCTGGGCGCCGGCGGGAGATCCGCCGCAGCCGCGGCCGCCTGGGCCTGCGCCTGGGCGGGCGTCAGCGCTCCATCGCCCAGGGGGGGGACCGGGGACGACGGAGGGCGGGCTCCGCGCTCGCCGGTGGTCGGCGGCAGCTGCGTCGAGGGCGGCCTCGCCGACCGCGCGCCCACCGGCGGCACCTGC
>JAKLHH010000151.1 GCA_022710245.1 Myxococcota bacterium | reverse complement strand
TCGGCGACCGGGCGACACCAAGAAGGTCCCGCTGCCCGGCACGGACGAGCCGAAGGAAGAGAAGTGAGATGCGCTCTGCAGCCACGCTCGATGCGCCCATGATCACCCTGCCGCCCGACTGCACGCTGCTGCCGCTCGCCTCGGGCGCGCTCCTGGTCTCGCGCTCGCACGCGGTCTTCTGCCGCGTGCCGCCCGAGGAGGTGGACGGGGTCCGCCGCGTCCTCGCCGGCGAGACCGGGGCCGAGCTCCTCGGCGTCGCGCTGAGGAGCGCGCTCGCCCGCCACGGCTTCGACGGCGAGCCGCGAGAGGCGAAGCCCGAGGTCCCCTCGGTGCAGCTCCAGCTCACCAACGCCTGCAACCTCTCCTGCACCTACTGCTGCACCAACTCGGGCCAGGCGCGTCGCGAGGAGGTCACCTACGAGCGCCTGCTCGTGGTGGTCGACGAGATCCGCGAGGCGCTGGGCCGCGGCGCGCGCGTGGCGCTCCTCGGCGGCGAGCCGCTCCTGGTCCCCTGGGCGCTCGACCTCGCCGAGCACATCGTGGAGCGCGAGCTCTTCCTCACCCTCTTCACGAACGGCGTCCTCCTCGGCGAGGAGCGCCACGCGCGGCGCGTCGCCGAGCTCTCGCGGCGCGGGGCGCAGATCCGGGTCAGCCTCGCCGGCCCCACCCCGGACCTCTGCGACGAGGCCTCCGGCACCCTGCGCTACGAGGCGGTGATGCGCGGCCTGCACGCGCTCCACGCGGCGGGCGGCGAGGCGATCGTGGACCTGATGCTGCTCCCGCAGCACGTGGACGTGGTGGCGGAGCGCTTCGGCGAGCTGCGTCGGCGGCTGCCGCCCGGGTTCAAGGTCGCGCTGGGCATCATGTACCTCAGCGGGCGCGAGCGCGGCGAGCACATGTTCCGCTCGCGCGCGGCGCTCGAGGCGGCGCTCGACCGCATCGCCTTCGAGGCGGGCGAGGTGATCCCGGCCTCGGCGCCGAGCCCGGTCGCGGACCGCCGCGAGGGCTGCACCTGCGCGCTCGGCCACCACCTGCACGTGCGCAGCGACGGCGCGCTCTTCACCTGCTTCAAGATGGAGGAGCAGGTGGGGGACCTTGGCGCGACCGCGTTCGACGAGGCGGTGCGGCAGGTGCGCGGCCAGCCGCACCCGGCCGCGCAGCTCCCGCGCTGCGCCGACTGCTCGCTCGCCACCCTCTGCGGCGGCGGCTGCCGCTCGGAGAACCTGCAGTACACCGGCGACGCCGACGAGCCCGTCTGCGGCGAGTGGCGCGTCCGCGTGCTCTCGGAGCTCCTCGCCGAGGACCGCGTCTCCGCGCTCGAGTGGCCCGCCCCGCACCTGCTCAGCGAGGCGCGCGAGCGCGGGATCCCGGCGCCGGAGGTGCTGGTCCCCGTCATCAAGTCGCGCCACCTCCTCGACACCTGAGCCGTGCTCTCGCGCCGACAATTTGCCCTGCTCACCGGCGGGCTCCTGCCTCTCGGCCTCGCCTGCCGGCCGCCGCCGCCGAGGCGCGCGCAGCCGGAGCCGGCGACGCTCTCCCTCGAGCCGCTCTCGCTGCGGCTGCGCCACACCTGGACCATCGCGCGCGGCTCCTCCAGCGCCAAGGTGAACGGCCTCCTCACCCTGCGCGCGGCGGGCGCCCTCGGCCAGGGCGAGGCGGCGCCGTCGCCGCGCTACGGGCAGAGCTTCGCCAGCCACCAGGCCGCGCTCCCGTGCCTCCAGCGCGCGGTGGCCGGGCTCGACCCGTGGGCGCACCGCGAGTGGCTCGAGGCCGCCGAGCAGGCGATCCCCGAGGAGACCGCGCTCCTCGCGGCGCTCGACGCCGCGCTCTGGGACTGGAAGGGGCGCTGCCTCGGACAGCCGGTCCACCGCCTGCTCGGGACGCCGCGCGGCCGCATGCCGCAGACCAGCTTCTCCCTCGGCATGGACGCGCCGGCGCTGATGCGCGCGAAGGTCACCGAGGCCGAGGCGGCCGGCTACCCGCTGCTCAAGGTCAAGGTGGGCGGCCCGGGCGACCGCGAGCGGCTCGCCGCGGTGCGCGCGGCGACCTCGCGGCCGCTCCGGGTGGACGCCAACGAGGGGTGGCGCGACCTCGCCCAGGCCCGGGGGGAGCTCGAGGCGCTCGCCCGCCTGGGCGGCATCGAGCTCGTCGAGCAGCCGCTCCCGGCCGGGCATGAGGCCGAGCTCGGGGAGCTGCGCGGCACCTCACGCGCGCGGATCCTGATCGTGGCCGATGAGTCCGTGCGACGCGCCCGCGATCTCCCCGCCGTCGCCGGCCGCGTCGACGGCGTCAACGTCAAGCTCTCCAAGTGCGGGGGCATCACCCGCGCCCTCGAGCTGATCGGCGCCGCGCGCGCGCTCGGGCTCAAGGTCATGCTCGGCTGCATGATCGAGTCCTCGCTCGGCATCGCCGCGGCGCTGCCGCTGGCGCCGCTCGTCGACTGGGTCGACCTCGACGGCAACCTGCTCCTCGCCGCCGATCCCTTCGCCGGGCTCACGCTCCGCGGCGGGCGCTGGGAGCTCCCCTCGGGGCCGGGCCTCGGGGTGCGGCGCGTCGCTGGCTGAACCCCCCGAAACTCGACGCCCCCCGAGCCGACGGTGTAAGGTCTCGACGTGAGTCGCGTTCAGGGGAGTGAGCGGTGAGCCCGGCCGAGCGGGGTCATCCGGCGGAGCCGGACGCGGCGGCGGTGATCTCCCTCGAGGAGGCGCTGGTCCGCCGGGCCCAGGCCGGGGACCGGGAGGCGCTCCGCCAGCTGCTCGGGCGGCACGCGGACGCCCTCTTCGCGCGGGTCATCCTGCCCCGCGTCGGGGAGCGGGCCACCGCCGAGGACATCCTGAGGGCGACCATGGTGACCGCGATCGAGAAGCTGGGAGGGTTCCGCTGGCAGGGGCGGAGCATCTACTTCTGGCTCCGCCAGATCGCCGCCAACAAGGTGATCGACCACCACCGGCGCAACCAGCGCACCCAGCGCCTCGCCCAGTCCCTCGCCGCCGAGCCCGAGCCGAACCCGGACGCCCTCTCGCGCTCGGGCCCGGAGGCGGCGCTGATCGCGCGCGAGGAGCAGCGCCAGAACGGCGATCGCGTGCGCGCCGCGCTGGAGCGGCTCAACCCGCGCTATCGGCGCGCGATCGAGCTTCGCCTCCTGCAGGAGCTCTCGCGAGAGGAGTGCGCGAAGCAGCTCGAGGTGACGGTGGGGACCTTCGACGTCTTGCTCTTTCGTGCGGTGAGCTCGTTTCGCCGCAGCTTCGGTGAACCATGAGAGATGAGCGGAGACCCTGGCCCGAGGACGAGCCGCCTCCCACCCCGGAGGAGCTGGAGCAGGCGCGGTCGCTCGGCGAGCGCCTCGACCGCGCGCTCGACGGAGAGCCGACCGCCGCCGCCAGCGCCGACGATCCGATCGTGGCCGCGCTGATGCTGCGCGCCTCGGCGCGCGAGGAGAGCCTCGGTCCCGCGCGGCGCGACGCCCTGGTCGGCGAGGCGCTCGCGGCGGCGCGTCCGGCCGCGAGCGCCGGCCTGCTGCGCCGGCTGGCTCCCGCGCTGGCCGTGGCGGCGAGCCTGCTGCTGGTCGCGGCCGCGCTCCTCACCATGCTGGCCCCGATGTCCAGGCGCGCAGATCGGGCGCCGGGCCAGGCGGCGACCGCGGCCGAGCTCCCCGCCCAGCTGCGCTCGCGCCCCAGCAACGACCTGCTGGGCCGCCCCATCGAGGACCGCGCCGGCGCCTCGCGGCGGCTCGACCTCGTCTTCGCCGATCGGCTGGCCGGCTATCGCCAGCTGCAGCTCGGAGAGGGAGGCTGGAGATGAGGATCGCCGTCATCGTCCTCGGGCTCGTGCTCGCCCTCGCCGGCTGCGCCTCCCAGCGCGACCCATCGAGCGCCTGCTGTCCGTGCCAGGAGGCGCCACGCCTCGACAAAGAGCTGATGCTCGTCCTCTCCAGCGCGCGCTCGCTGCACCACCAGGCGGACCTCTACCTGCAGCAGGGGCAGGTCGACCGTGCCATCGAGGCCGTGCGCGCGATCCTCGCGCTCAAGCTCGAGTCGCGCTGGCCCGAGGCCGAAGAGGCGCGCCTCGACGCCACGGCTCGGCTCGCCAAGCTCCTCCTCGGGAAGGGCGAGGAGGCCGACGCGCTCAAGCTGGTCGACGGCGCGGTCGCGGCGCACCCGCGTGAGTCCTTCTACCTCTCCAACCTGCACGCGGTGAAGGGCGAGATCCTCGAGGTGCGCTCGAAGCGGCTCGACGAGGAGGGGGACAAGCCCGCGGCGAAGGAGAGCGCGCGCCAGGCGATCACGGCCTTCGAGGCCTCGATCCAGATCAACAAGCGGCTGCAGCTGCAGCAGCTCCAGCAGGGGGGCAAGGGACAATGATGGGAGCCCGCGTCATCGTGCCGGGGCTGCTCGCCGCGGCGCTCGCCGCCTGCGCCTCCGCCGGAGCGCCGGCCACCGCCATGCAGGCCGCCCCCTCCTCGCCCTGGGAAGGACGCCGCGAGATCAGCGACCTCGAGCGCCAGATCGAGCAGGGCCGGGTCGCGCTGGGGATGCCGGCCCGCCAGCAGCCGACGCGCACGCCGCCGGAGTCGGCCGGATCGGAGGGCCACGCGCTCGACGCCGCCCCGGAGGCGAAGCCAGCCCCGCCGCCGGCGCCGAGCGTCGAGGCCGCCGAGCCGGTGGTCAGGGCGAAGAAGGACGATCACTGCGGGGTCGGGAGCTGCCGCTACACGCGCGCGATCTGTGCGGCGGCCTCGCGCATCTGCGGCATCGCCCGCTACCTCGACGACGAGGACGCCCGCAGCCGCTGCGCACGCGCCGAGCAGGACTGCCAGGACGCGCGCAAGGTGACCCGCGGGAGCTGTCCGGGGTGCTGACCGGATGCTGACGTAGCGCACAGCTCCGCGCCCCTCACCCACCCGGGGTGCTGACCGTGTAGCGGAGAGCTCCGCGCGCGCCCCCTCACCCACCTGGGGGTGCGGTTGATGTTATCCTCCCGCCGTGAGGACGCTCCGCCCAGCGCTGCTCCTGACCGCCGCTCTGCTGCAGCTCCCCGGCGCGCCTCCGGCACGCGCCCAGGCCCTCGAGGCGCCGGCGGGCTCCACCGCCGAGCTCGGCCTCGCGGGGGCCGCGGTCGCCTCGCTGCGGAGCGCGGCCGCGCTCTGGGTCAACCCCGCGCTCCTCCCCGGGGTCGAGACCAACCTCACCGCCGCGCTGGCGCTGCGCAGCGACGCCCGCACCGTGGTGCGTACCGACGAGGTGAACCAGCGGGCGGAGGCGCGTGACGACTCCGGCGCCAGCCTCGCGCCCTCCCTCGCGCTCGCCCTGCCGATCGCCGGCCGGGCGCTCTGGGTCGGCGTCGGCACCCACCTCGCCCTCGACGAGACCGCCAGCTACCCCCGCCAGGTGCTGGGGGCCTCGCCGCGCGAGGCGCCCGCTCGCTACCTCGGCAGCGAGCTCGAGCTCCGCCGCCACGTGATCAGCCTCGGCCTCGCCTTCCGCAGGCGCTGGCTCGGGCTCGGCGTGGCGCTCGAGCTCTCGCACGTCCGCCTCCTCCACCGGCGCGCCCTCTGGGCCGGGCGGGCCGGCGATCAGGTGGAGAGCCCCGCGCTCGATCTCGACGTGCTCTTCACCGGGAGCGACGCGGTCCGCGCGGGCGGCCTCCTCGGCGCCTGGGTGCGGCCGGCCTCCTGGGCCGAGCTCGGCCTCTCCGTCAGCCTGCCGGTCAGCTCGCGGATCTCCGGCACGCTGGTCCTCGGGCCGGCCCAGCGCGCGCCGGTCGGTGTCGACGCGCTCCGCACCCGGGGCGGCAGCGCCGAGGTGGAGCTCCCGCTGCCGCTCGCGCTGCGGGTGGGCGCCTCGCTCGGGCCGCGGCGCCTCCACGTCCTCCTCGAGCTCGACTACCGGCGCTGGGACGCCTCGCTCGTGGCGCGCTCGGCGGAGGCCGCGCTCCTCCTCGTCCGCGGCGGCGCGAGCGAGGTGCGGCCGCTCGCCGAGCTCCCGCTCGGCGTCGAGCTCGGCAGCCAGCTCTCGGCCCGCGTCGGCGTCGAGGCGCAGCCCTGGCCCGATCGCCTGATCGTGCGCACCGGCTACGCGTTCTGCTCCGGCGCCAGCCCGGCGACGCCCTCGCCCATCCTCCTCGACCTCGATCGGCACGTCTGGGGCTTCGGGATCGAGCTCCGTGCCCGCGCGCTCCGCCTGGGCGTCGCCTTCGCGCACTCCTTCGAGGCCACGCGGGACGCGAGCAGCGGGCGCCCGCTGACGAACCCGCTCGAGCTCACGCTGACCACGACCGTCGGCGCGGGGACCTACAGCGCCTCGCGGACGCGGATCATCTTCGAGCTCGGGGCTGGCTGGTAGGAAGGTAGGAGCGGAGGGGCGTGGTGGACGGGGTGGACGACGCTACTCGGCGGCCTTGCCGCCGCCCTTGCCGCCACCCTTCGCGTCTGCCTTCCCGCCGTCGTCGATCTCCACGAAGATGCCGTAGAGCGAGCCGATCGCGGCGCCGAGCAGGTAGGGGACGGCCGTCACGGTCGGGCTGTCCGCCAGGAAGCTCACCTTGAAGTTGGCGAACTTCGCCACCAGCACGTAGAGGCCGATGGAGATGCCGGCCCCGACGATCGCCTTCACGACCGGGGTCCAGATCGTCTCGTGCCGCCAGAAAGGCTTGCCCGCGATGAAGCCGACCAGCGCGCCGATCACCGCGTAGAGGATGTACTGCATGAAGCCCTGCTGCGCCAGCGAGCCGAGCTGCATGAAGCCAAAGCCGAGGCCTCCGCCGATGATGCCGCCCTTGATGAGTCCCAGGATCAAGCGCACGTTGTTACCCCTCCGCGTCTTCCCCCCGTGAGGTCAATGAATTATACCGGATGAGGCGAGGGGAGTCTCCCCTCGATCGCGAGATCAGCGATCGCCAGGCCTTGCGCTCTTGCTGGCGTCGGCTGGCTCGGCTGGCGAGTCACGTCAGCCCCTGCAGCCGCAGCCGGGCGCGGGAGAGCGCCGGGAGCTGCGCGGCGGTCTCGCGGAGCAGCGCCTCCGACTCGCGCATCAGGTCGAGGACGCGCTGGTCAGGCACCTTCTGGTGCCCGAGCACCCGCTTGCGCTTGGCGATCATCTGCTCGGCGAGGAGCGCCCCCTGCAGCAGCCCCTGCAGGCTGGCGCGGCCTCGCCCGAGCGCGGCGTGGTGCGCGAGCATGCCGAGGAGGCTGCCGCCGATGCGGAGCGGGTGCCGGCGCAGGATCGAGCGCGGCACGTCCTTGAGCAGCAGCAGCGCGGTGTTGCGCGCGACCTGGCGCACCTGCAGCGGCGCGCCCTGCCCGCCGATCGCGGCGCCGCCGTGGTGCTGCACCACCGCCCCCGGCTCGTACCAGCAGCGGACGCCCTCGAGCTGCGCGCGCAGCGAGAGGTCCGCGTCCTCCAGGTAGTGCGCGAGGACCTCGTCGAAGCCGCCGACGATCTCGAAGACCTCGCGGCGCCAGACCGAGGCCGCGCCGGAGGCGCCGGGCACGTAGCGGCCGGCGTCGAACTGGCCGCGCTCGGGTGCGCCCTGGCCCACGTTGAAGACGTAGCCCCCGCGCGTGACGCCGATCCCCACCGCCCAGATCCGGGGCGGGTGATCGAAGGTGAGGACCTTCGCCGCCACGACCCCCGCGTCGGGGTGCCGCTCGAGGGCGCGGATCGAGGTCTCCAGCCAGCCCGGCTCGGCGCGCGTGTCGCTGTTGAGGAGCGCGACGTAGCGCCCGCGCGCCGCGCGCAGGCCGGCGTTCACCGTCGCCGCGAAGCCGCGATTCTCGGGGCGCCGGATCACCTCCACCTCGGGGAGCGCCTCGGCCAGCGCCGCCGAGCCGTCGGTCGAGGCGTCGTCGACGACGATCACCTGGAGCGGGCGCCAGCTCTGCGCGAGCGCGGCGAGGAGCGCCTCCTGCAGCACGCGCTCGCCGTTGTAGTTGGGGATGATGACGGTCGCCAGCTCCGGCGCCCGCTCCTCCCCGGGCACCACCGACGGCGCGCAGAACGTGCGCGGGACGCTGGCCGCGCGCCGCTCGGCCCAGCGCCGCTCCGCCTCCCCGAGGATCCCCTCCAGCTCCTCGGCGGAGAGCTCGTCGGTGCGGAGGACCGCGCGATGGAAGCCCAGGTACTGCGAGTAGTCGAGGGTGCGGAGCTTGCCCTCGGCCTCGAGCTCGCGGTAGAGGGCGCTCCCCGGCAGCGGCGTGGCGAGGGTGAACTGCAGCGACCCGGGCGCGAGCTCCAGCGCGAGGTCGATGGTGCGACGCGCGGTCTCGCGGGTCTCGCCCGGCAGCCCGAGCATGAAGGTGAGGTGCGTGCGGACGCCGAGGGCGTGGGTCGCGCGCACCACCTCGCGCACGCGCGAGAGGTCGAGGCGCTTGCCGCAGCGGTCGACGAGCCCCTGGTCCCCCGACTCGACGCCGTACTTCACCGCCGAGAGCCCCGCGCCGGCCAGCGCCTCGAGCACCTCGTCGTCCATGCCGTCGACGCGCGCCATGCAGGCCCACGGCACGCCGAGCTCCCGCTCGCGCAGCTCGGCGCAGAGCTCGAGCATCCTGCGCTTGCCGAGGTTGAAGGTGTCGTCGTCGAAGTAGACGGAGCGAAAGCCCCAGTCGCGGACCAGCCACTCCATCTCGTCGACGACGTCGACCACGCGGCGCGTGCGGTAGCGGTGGCCGCCGTACATGATCTGTGGCCAGGCGCAGAAGCTGCACCGGTAGGGGCAGCCGCGGCTCGCCCACATCTGCACGCTCGGCCGCGGGATGGAGCCGGGCTCGTCGTGGTAGTCGCGCATCGGCAGGTGGTGCCGCGCCGGCCAGGGGAGCGCGTCGAGGTCCTCCACCAGCGGGTGGACCCCGCTGCTCGAGGCGTGGCCCTCGAGCCGGTGCACCAGGCCGGGCAGCCCCTCGAGCGGCTCTCCGCGGTCGAGCCGCCCGCAGAGATCGGCGAGCGTGAGCTCGTACTCGCCGACGAGGACGTGGTCGACCTCCGGGTGCGCGTCGAGCCACGCCGGCTCGCGCAGCGGCCAGTGCAGCCCGGCGAGCGCGAGCTTCACCTCGGGACCGAGGCGCTCGCGGACGCGCCGCCAGCAGCGCTCGTCGACGTCCAGCGAGGGGGTGCTCACCTCCAGCAGCACGAGCTCCGGCGCGAAGGCGGCGAGGCGCGCGTCGAAGACCTCGTCGCTCAGCCGCTCGGCGATCCCGTCGACGAGCAGCACCTCGTGCCCGCGCTGCTCGAGGACGGCGGCGGCGTAGGCGAGGAAGAACGGGAAGGGCATGTACTCGGAGGTGGCGTCCTCCAGGTGCGGCCAGCGGCTGCCGGCCCGCACCCCGTACTTGCCCGGACGGCTCCAGGGAGAGTTGCCGAGGAAGACCCTCATCGGCAGGAGGAGCTCATGGCTGGTCGCGGCCGCTGCGCGGGGCCCCCACCCACCCCGCGGCGCCGCTCTACTTCTTCTCCTCCTTCTTCTCTTCCTTCTTCTCCGCCTCCTTCATCCAGTAGGGCTTGCCCATGTAGCGGATGGGGACGTTCTCGAAGGTGCCCGCGGCCCACGAGTCCTTGAAGCTGCCGCCGCCCTGGTAGCAGACGGCGATGCGGCCCGAGGCCTTGCCCGCCTCCTGGAAGACGCTCCCCTTCGGGTCGTAGGGCTTCTGCTCCCACTTGGTGATCTCGATCGCCCAGGCGTTGCTCGCGTTCCAGCTGGTGGTGTTCTGCGGGTCGTCGGGCTTCACGATCTGGAAGTAGCCGTCGCCGTACTTCATCGGGCGCGTCCACTTCTTGCCGGCCGCCGGGTCCTCGGGGAGATCGATGTTGATGCTCTGGCCGCCAGTCACCAGGCCGGTGGGGCTGGAGAGCGCGTTCTCGTGGACGATCATCCGCCAGGCCTTGAAGCCCGGCTCGAAGTAGATCGCCTTGGCCACGAAGGGCTTCAGGTTCGCCTCGCCCTTGACCGGGCCGGCGGGGATCTTCTCCACGGCCGGGGCGTCCTTGCAGATGAACGCGCCACCGCCGGCGCCGCCGGCGGCGGGCTCGGGCTTGGTCGCGGCGCTGCCGGCCGCGCTCCCGGCGGCGGGGTCAGTGACCTTCTTCTCCTCGGTCTTGCACGCCCCCAGCGCGAGGGCGAGGCCAGCGACGACGGACAGCAGCTTGCAGGTGCTCATCGGTGTGCTCCTGGTTGGTTGACCTGGTTCGGTGCGGTCGACGCTAGCATCGCCGATCTCGTCGCGAGGGGCCAACGGTTTTGTTCCACCGGCGCCCCGCGAGGGTGGCGCCCGCGCGTGTTTCGCACTACACCTAGCCCATGCCGCACCACGACGCCGGGAAGGCCCCCGCAGCCGACGCGACCGGGCTGGGGCGACGCCGGCAGCTGCGCGTCGTGCTCCTCACCGTGTTCCTCGACCTGGTCGGCTTCTCGATCATCTTCCCGCTCTTCCCCTCCATGCTCACGTACTACCTGCAGCGGGAGGGGGCGGAGAGCCTGGTCGGGCGGCTCGCCGCGCTGCTTGGCTCGATCGGCCACGCCGGCCCGACGAGCTCGACGGGCTTCCTCGTCACCGTGCTCTTCGGCGGCGTCCTCGGCTCGGTCTACGCGCTGCTGCAGTTCCTCGCCTCGCCGGTCCTCGGCCGACTCTCCGACCTGCACGGCCGCAGGCCGATCCTGATCGTCACCATCCTCGGCAACGCGCTCG
>JAKLHH010001509.1 GCA_022710245.1 Myxococcota bacterium | reverse complement strand
CCGCGCTCCACCGGGCGTTCCCCTCCCAGGAGGAGTACCTCTTCAACTCCCTCGAGGCGGGGCCGGGGGTGGCCGCGGTGGAGGGCGTGCGCACCTTCCTGCAGCGGCTCGACGCGCTCGCCGAGGGGAGCGATCCGCGGCGCGCTGCCTCCCGCGAGGAGGACCGCGCGGCGGTGCGGCTCCTCGAGCGCCGCCACGTCATCGACGACGCCAGCGTCGCCCGGCTGCGCGACCTGGTCGGCCGCTGCCTGGCGCTCTCCCTCGCCGCGGTCCGCGCCGGTGAGTCGGAGGTCCAGCACGAGCGCCAGCTCACCGCGCGGCGCTTCCGCAGCTGGCTCGAGGACTGGGAGGCCACCGCGGCGGCCGGCATCACCAGGCCAGAGCACCTGCTCGGCCTCGGGCTGCGCGCGCGCTGAGGGAAGCACGGTGCTCCTCGCGCTCATGCTCCTCGCGCTCACGTGGGTCCTCGCGGTCGCCCGCCTCGATCGCGTCGCCAGTCTCGGTCCGGCAAACCGTGGGGTGCTCTGCGCCGTGGACCGGACGCCCGGCTTGTAGTACGTCAGCAGCCACCATGACGATCGCCTCCTCCCTGCCCCGCGTCTCCCTCGCCCAGCTCCCCACCCCCGTGCACCCGCTCCCGCGTCTCTCGGCCGCGCTCGGGATCGAGCTCTCGGTCAAGCGCGACGACCAGACGGGGCTCGCCCTCGGAGGCAACAAGGCGCGCAAGCTCGAGCTCCTCGTCGGTCAGGCGCTCGCCGAGGGCGCGGACACCCTGATCACCGGCGGGGCGGCCCAGTCGAACCACTGCCGGCAGACCGCGGCGGCCGCCGCGCGCTGCGGGCTGCGCTGCGTGCTGGTGCTGGCCGGCGCCGCGCAGCCTCCGCGCACAGGCAACCTCCTCCTCGACGAGCTGCTCGGCGCCGAGCTGGTCTTCGCCGGGGAGCGCGAGCGGGACGCCGTGATGGCCGAGGTGGAGGAGCACGAGCGAGCGAGCGGGCGACGACCCTTCCTGATCCCCTACGGGGGCTCGAGCGGGGTCGGCGCCACCGCGTACGCCCTCGCCCTCGAGGAGCTCGCCGGCCAGGGCCTCGCCGCGGCCTTCGATCGCGTGGTCTTCGCCACCTCCTCGGGCGGTACGCAGGCGGGGCTGCTCCTCGGCGCCGCGCTCCTCGGCTTCCGCGGGGCGCTGCACGGCGTGAGCGTCGACCTCGCGGCGCCCGAGCTGGCGGCGCGGGTCGCCGCGCTGGCCGGCGAGGCCGCGGCTGGCCTCGGCCTCGAGCGACGCTTCACGGCGGGCGAGGTGCGCGTCGACGACCGCTTCCGCGGCGCGGGCTACGGGGTCTGCGGCGACGCCGAGCGGGACGCGATCCGCCGCTTCGCGCGCCTCGAGGGCCTCCTCCTCGATCCCGTCTACACCGGCCGCGCGGCGGCCGGCCTCCTCGCGCTGGCCGCGAGCGGGGAGCTCGCGCGCGGCGAGCGCGTCCTCTTCTGGCACACCGGCGGCGCGCCGGCGCTCTGGGCCTACGCGGACGACCTCGTCGGCTGACGCACGAACTCTCCACCTCCGGCAGGAGATAGTCCCCGCCCTCGTCGTCCTCCTCGGACGCGCCACGCGCCTCCGGCCGTCCGCCCGCCGCGTCGGTCAGGAGCCCATGCGC
>JAKLHH010001508.1 GCA_022710245.1 Myxococcota bacterium | reverse complement strand
CGCCCAGCGCGAGGCTCGCGACATGCCCCCACATAGCACAGCTCGGCGCGCTCGCTCCACTCCCTGCGGGATCGTCCTTCGAGCGGACCTTGGGTCGCCCTCCCTCGGTTGACCGACCGCGCCCGCCCGTGCTAACCGCGACCGGTGCTGCGCGCCCCCTCCAGCCCCGAGCCGCCGACCGGCCGCGATCCCCGTGCGGCGGCGGTCCTGGAGCTCCTGCGCGCCAGCCTGCGCTCCGTCGACGATCCGCTGATCGACCGCTTCGTCGCCCACCTCCGCGAGGGACGAGGCGCCGAGGTGGCGGCCATCATCTTCTATGGCTCCTGCCTCTTCCAGGGGACGCGCACCCCGAGCAGCTTCCCCGACTTCTACCTGCTCACCGACGACCTCCTCCGTTACCACCGCTCGCTGCCCCAGGCCGCGCTCAACCTGGTGCTGCCTCCCAACGTCTACTACGCGCGCTTCGCGGGCGGGCTGCGCTGCAAGGTCTGCGTGATGAGCACGCACCAGTTCGAGGAGCAGACCTCGAGCAGGGCGAGCGACCTCCACCACCTCGGCCGCTTCAGCAAGCGCCTCGCGCTGGTCCACGCGCGGGACGCCGCCGCCGAGGAGCAGGTGGCGAGGGGAGCGCTGCGGTCCATCCTGACGCTGATCCCGCACGCGCTCGCGCTGCTCCCGGAGGAGTTCTCCGCCGAGGAGCTGATCCTCACCCAGCTCGGGCTCTCCTACCGCGGCGAGCAGCGGGTGGCGGAGCCGGACAAGGTGCAGCGCCTCTTCGAGGCCGCGCGTGACCACTACCTCGCGCTCTACCCGCTCGCGCTGGAGCTCTACGCCGCCTGGCACGGGGTGCCGCGCCGGATCGCGCCGGGGCGCTACCACCAGCCCGCGCCGGATCCGGCCGAGCGCGCACGCACCGCCTCCTTCCTCCGCCTGAGCCGCGTCCGCGGCGTGATGCGCTGGCCGAAGTACATCCTCACCGTCGAGGACTGGGTCGACTACATCCTCGGCAAGCTGGAGCGGCACCAGGGGATTCACCTCGAGCTGAGCGAGCGCGAGCGCCGCTACCCGCTCATCTTCGGCTGGCGGCGCTACCTCGAGCTGCGCCGCCGCGGGGTGGTGCGCTGACGGGCTTGCCCCTGCGCGAGGGTGTACACTCAGGGCATGCGCGCCAGCCTCCGGCACTTCTCACTCTGCAGCCTGCTCCTGCTCACCGCCCGCCCCGCGCTCGCCGAGGAGCCGCGCTGTCGCGAGAGCTGTGAAGCGGAGCGCAAGAAGGTGCAGCAGCAGCTCGAGGAGTGTCTCCGGCGCCTCGACCCGACGCTGCCGCCGGACCGCGCCGCGAAGACCAGGCTCCTCTGCCGCCAGCGCTACGCGCCGCCGCGCTGCGACGGGCTCCCGGCCTGCAAGCAGGAGAAGGCCCCGCCCGCCGCGGCGCCCGGGATGACCCTCGGGCCGCTGGTCTTCTCCGCCGCCCGTCGCGGCCCCGCGCTGGCGCGGCCGAGCTTCCCGGCCGGCGGCGAGCTCTCGCTCAGGGTGGAGGTCGAGGTGCGGCCGAAGCCGAAGGTCGCGCGGGTCTGGCTGCGCATGAACCTCCGCATGCTGGCGCTGGAGGGCAAGGAGGCGCCGCGGGTGATCGCGCGCTGGGACGGCTACGCCGAGGAGCAGCGCCTGAT
>JAKLHH010001507.1 GCA_022710245.1 Myxococcota bacterium | reverse complement strand
GCCAGCGAGAGCGCGCTCGCTGGCGTCGATCGCGACGTGGTCCCGCGGCGCCTCGCCTGGCTCGAGCAGGTGGGCGCCCCCGCGGCCGAGGCTGCGGCGCGCGCCGCCGTCGCGGCCGTGCTCGCGCTGGAGGCCGCGCTCGCCGAGGAGAGCGGCGAGCCCGGAGACCCGATCGCCGCCCGCCGGAGGCTCGACCCGCACCGGCCCGTCCTCGAGCGCGTCGACGCTGGCCGGCGCCTCCTCGCCGCGCTCGCTCGCCGCGAGGCCGAGCTGCGCGCCGCACGCGCGCGGGCCCAGCTCGTCGAGATCGATCGAGCTTTGGGCACGGACACGCTGGACGAGGCCGTCGCGCTGCTCCGCGGGCTCGATCGCGCCGCGCTCGACGAGGCCGGGCGCGAGGAGCTCCGCCGCCTCGAGCTCTGCTCGGAGGCGGCGCGTGAGGCGAGGACGCTGATGTCGCGGCTCGAGCGCGCGCACGACACCGGCGACCACTTCACCGCCCGGCGCGTCGGTCGCGCGCTGGTCCAGACCCTGCCCGAGGACCGCACCGCGACCATGCGAGACGCGCTCGTCGCGCTCGAGCAGCGGATCCGGCGCAGCTGGCGGCTCGAGGTCGTCGAGGGCGACGCCCTCGCCGGCGTCCCCTTCGCGCTCGGGTTCCCCGAGTCCGAGCCCGCGCTGCTCCTCGATGAGGAGGGGCGGCGGGTCGTCATCGTCGAGGCCCGCGGCACCCGCCTCTTCATCCAGGTCCTCGAGCCAGGCTCGCAGGTGCGGCAGACCGCTGTGCTCCGCATGCCCAGGCGCCCGCTGCAGAGCGGAGCAACGGTCTCCTTCGAGGGCGGCGTCCTCGCCCACGTCCAGGGCGCGGACGTGCTCCGGGTCCGACTCGAGGCAGACTGGGAGATCCACGACTGGAGCCACCTCGCGCCGGGCCGGTCGCCGTGCTCGCTGCGGCTGGCGCCCGGACAGCGCCACGTCTGGGCCGAGAGTCTGATCGGCGAGCCGACCCGCGTCATCGACCTGGAGACCGGACGCGTGCATCGCGAGCTCGCCAGCGGCGCTCCGTCGCTGGTCGTCCGCGGGCTCGAGCCGCCCGCGATCGCCTGCTGCCCGACCCTGCACGATCCCCGGGGCGGCGCTCATCCGCTGGTCCTACCCACCAAGCTCCGCGCCACCGCCCTCGCGGTTCACCCCGACGGCGAGCGCCTCCTCGCGCTGAACGGCTCCGGTGGCTGGTTCGAGGGCGCGCTGGTCCTGACCCAGGTGGGGTCCGGACAGAGCCACGAGCTGATCCGGCTCCTCGACGCGGCGGCTGACCAGATCCACTCCGTGGCGACCTCGCTCGAGAGCGGCCTCAGCTTCATCGCCTACGGGACCGCGGCGCCGGAGCCGGGGCGGCGCGTCGCTGCCGTGAGGGTGCCCCAGTCCGGCCGCGGCGGCGTCGCGGAGCTCCTCTATCGCGCGCCGATCCCCGAGGACGCGCACCTCATCCAGGACGTCCGCTCCCGACGGGTGGGGCTCATCTGGCGGGGCACCCGCGGGATCGGCAGCGTCCTCCTCGGCGCCGAGCCGCCGGCGCTCCCGCGCGAGGCGCCTGGCCGGCGGCTTCCACCCCACGTCGAGCTCCTCTGCGGCTCGCGCGCCATCCAGGAGGGGAGGCCCCCGCCGCCGCCG
>JAKLHH010001506.1 GCA_022710245.1 Myxococcota bacterium | reverse complement strand
GATCGGCCGCAGCCAGGTGTTGTAGGCGAGCACCTCGAAGGTCGCCCGGCCAGCGGCAGGTGCTCGGGCCCCGGAGCCGGCGGCGTGCGGTGTGGCGGACGCCGCGAGGAGCACGCAGCTCCCCGCCAGCGCGGCCACGAGGACGCGCGGAGCGTTCATCTCTCTCCCCCCCTCCCCGGCCCGTCAGACGCGCGCGCGGCGCGGTGCTCTGCCGCACCGGCCTCCGGCTCTCTGCTGGGCGAGGTTCGAAGCTGACCCAGTAAGGCTGACTCGACCCTCCGCGGCTGTCAAACCGCGGCGCGGCTCCTCGCGTCGAGCTCGGGACCCCGAACGTCTCGATCTTGCGCGAGAGGCGGAGCTCGCTCGCCCCGGCCGCCGCCGTGCTCGCGACGGCGCTCCAGCTCGAAGCGGAGCCAGGCGAGGCGCGCGCCCCTGCACCTGCCGGCCGGCTCGCCCGTGTACTCCCGCGGAGCTCTGCCGCGACCAAGGAGGCCCCCGATGATCTCGCGCTCGCTCGCCACCCTGCCCATCCTGCTCCTCGCTGCCTGCAGCAGCGAGGGGACCCCTCCCGCCAGCGACCACGCCGCGCCCCGCGAGGCCGCCGCCGAGCTCGGCCGCGATCAGGGCGTCGCCAGCGAGGCGCGGCCGCACGAGGCCGGGGTGTGGCCTGACCTGCGCGGCGAGGCGCTGCCGCCGGACGCCGGCGTCACCTGCAAGTGGACCACGGCGCCCTCGGGGAGCTCGGAGTCGCTCCGGGCTGTCTGGGGTGCCGCGGCGAACGACCTCTGGGCCGTCGGCGAGTTCGGCGCGCTGGCCCGCTATGACGGCAAGGTCTGGACCAAGCAGACGAGCCCCACCGGCAAGTGGCTCAACGACCTCTGGGGCAGCTCGGCGAGCGACGTCCTCGCGGTGGGCGAGCAGGGGCAGATCCTGCGCTACGACGGCACGGCCTGGAAGATCGAGGTCGCCGGCGGCCCGACCGAGCCCGAGCTCAAGTCGGTCTGGGGTAGCGGGGCGAAGGACATCTGGGTGGTCGGGAGCGGCGGCACCATCCGCCACTACGACGGGGCCTGGACCACCGTCACGCCGGCGCCCACCACGGCCAGCCTCGAGCGAGTCTTCGGTCTCGGCGCGAGCGACGTCTGGGCGGGCGGCAGCGGTGGCGCGCTGCTCCACTATGACGGCAAGGCCTGGGCCGCGGTGAAGTCGAACACCACCACGCTGATCAACGCCATCTGGGGCGCGAGCTCGAAGGACGTCTGGGCGGCGGGCGGCTCGGCGGGTGTGCCGGTCGCCTTCCTCCACTGGGACGGCACCGCCTGGACGCCCCTCGCGACGGCGCCCACCAAGAAGGCGATCTTTGACATGTGGGGGAGCAGCGCGAGCGACATCTGGGCCGTCGGCATCACCGGCGCGCTGGTCCACTACGACGGCAGCGCCTGGAGCCAGGTCACCTCCGGCGAGCTCTTTGCCTTCGAGAGCGTCTTCGGCACCTCCGCGACCGACGTCTGGGTCGTGGGCCCGCAGAGCACGAGCTATCACTTCGCGCCCTAACCCCACAGTTCGCTTCGGTGGATCACGATCCGCGGAGGATATTTCGTCGCGGGCAAGGCGCGCCGACGAAGTCATACTCTCGGTATTTCGAGGAGGCGCAACGAAGCCCGCGGCGAAAGAGAC
>JAKLHH010001505.1 GCA_022710245.1 Myxococcota bacterium | reverse complement strand
GCCCGCCGACTCCTGCGGCCACCAGGCCGCCCTTCCGCCCCTCGAGACCCCAGTCGTGGACCGCCCCGTGGCGGCGGTCGATCTTCAGCTCGCCGCCGTGGATCTCCCGCCAGCGTTCGCCCTCGACGATCCGCTGCACCTCGCGGCTGTGGCGGTACGCCAGCTCGGCGCCGTAGGAGCACGCGATGATCGGGTCGTCGGGGTGGCGGCCGATCCAGGCCGCCGGGAGCTCGACGCTCGCGAGCCGGCTCTTGCCGTGCTGCGGTGGCGCCTGGATGATGACCCGGTCGAGGTCGCCTGAAATGACCCGGTCGAGCTGCCCTCCGAGGTGCTCGTGGAACGGGTCGGGGCGGTACGCTGCGTCCTGGTAGGTCGCCTGCGCGACCAGGCTCTCTCTCGCGTCCCTCCTCAGCAGCTCCCGCAGCAGCGCGGCGCCGACCTCAGGCGAGCAGGCGCTGGCCTGCGGACTCGGGGTAGAGCGCCTCAAGGAACCCCCTCAGCTCCGCCCGCTGGTCCCGGCTGAGCCCATCGAGGACGGTCAGCGCCGCCTGCAGGTTCACGTCGATCACGACCCGCTGCTCGAGCTTCCCGAGCAGCTGGGCCAGCAGCACCAGCATCCGACCCCCGGCCATGATCGACCCGTTTGCGGCTCTCACGTCGCCGGTTCGCTTCGCAAGGGCGAGCAGCCCAAGCGCCTCGTTGTGGAGGTGCTTCACGTCGCTCAGCAGGCTGTCGGCGCTCACCACCTCGGCCGCCTCGGCCTTGGCGAGCTTCTCGGCCATGTGGTCGTTGGCGTGCCGCTGCAGAGCGGTCGTTGACGTGCCGAATCGTGCCGCTATGTGCCGAAACGGTTTGCTCGCAAGCAGCGCCTTCTCGATCATCGCCCTCTTCGGGTGGCTGCAGACCGTGCAGCGCCGGGGCATGACCTCACGCCCCCGCTTCCTTCGCCTGCCGAACGAGCCGCTGCGCCCGCTCTCGTGCGGTCCCCGGCTTCACCCCGCCCTCGACCAGCTTCCGCGCGATCGTCGAGACCGCGTCACGGGTCGACCGCTGGCGGCGGCGCTTCAGCCAGCGACGGAGCTTCAGCGCTTCCTCCGGGTGGAGGTCGCCACCGCCGTTGACGTGCGCCAGCAGCTCGGGACCGTTCATCGGTCTAGGACCTTTGCGTGCTCGAGGATGCGCTGCAGGTTCTCGTGCTCAGCCTTGGTCAGCACCAGCTCCACGCTCGCCTCGATGTCCGCTGCAGGCAGCAGCTCCAGGTGTAGCTCCATGAGGCTGTCGCCGAGAATGTCGATGCTGCCGACGAGCTTGAACCCGACCACGCCCCGCACGGGCACTCCGTCCAGGCTCAACTCGTGAATCCTCTCCATGCACGGGTTGTCTGGAGCGCTCAGCCGGAACAGCGGCTGCCACCGATTGCCGTCGCCGGTCATCTCACCCCCCTGCGCCTCAGCTCGCTCGCCAGCCACTCCATGCCCGCCAGGTAGTCGCGTGTCCGGCTGACCCGGCTGACCTCGCTCTGGAGGACCCGCCGCCTGTGGTGCGCCGCGTCGAGCCGCTTCCGAGCGTCCGTCTGCCCCTGGCGCCGCTTCGACCTGGTCGCGGCGGCGAGGGCTCGCTCAGCCGCGGACATCTCGGCGCCCTCGACCCACTCCAGCTCGCTCACCAGCGCCCAGCGGAGGATCAC
>JAKLHH010001504.1 GCA_022710245.1 Myxococcota bacterium | reverse complement strand
CCCGTAGCAGAACGCCTCGGACTCCAGCGTCGCCATGGAGGTGAGGCGCACGCGCCCCACCACCACCCGCGCCGGGCCGCTCTCCAGCCGACGCTCCTCGACGCGCTCGGCGAGGAAGCAGTGCACACGGGTCCGCTCGGGCCTTGGCTCGAGGAGCGAGCTGATCGCGTAGTCGGCGCAGACTCGCGTCAGGTCGACGGTGGCGGGGCGCACGCGCCGCTCGTAGAGCCGGGCCGCGTCGCCCAGCTCCGGGACGTTGCTCTCCACCGCGGCGAGGCGCTCGAGGAAGCCGGTCTCGAGGTCGACGCCGGCGGCCTCGCGGGCGAGCTGGATCGCACGCGCGGCATAGCGCAGGAGCTGGACCGCGTCGGTGTCGGAGACGTCCTCGCACGACCAGCCGTGGGCCGTGTAGGCGAGGAGCGCTTGCCGCTGCGCCTCGAGGAGCTGCAGGGCGGTCACCGCGTCAGGCGGCTCCAGGCGGCGACCGGCCTCGCGCTCGAGGAAGCGGGCGAGCGCCTCGGGGGAGCGCGTGGGGAGCACCTCGCCGTAGGCGTCGCGGGTGGCCCAGGGGTCGCGGAGGAGCCCCTCGCCGCGCTGCACGAAGCTCTGGTCGAGGGCGCCGCGCAGCCAGGTGACCGCCTCGGCGAGCGGCGCGCGCCAGGCCTGCCTCCAGCCGGGGTGGCGGCCGGGGCTGCAGCCGCAGTCGCTGCGCCAGCGGCCCAGGCCGTGAGGGCAGTGCGGCGAGCTCCCCTCGAGGAGCACCACCTCGTGCTCGGGCGGGTGGCGCGCGAGGTGCTCGCCGAAGGTGGTGAGCACTGGCGAGGGGCCAGCCTCGAGCTCCTGCAGCGTCGAGGCGAGCGCCATGTCGCCGCAGCGGTGGTGGTGGCCGAAGACCTCGCCGTCGATCACCGCCGCCGCCAGGCGCCCCTCGCCGCCCGCCGCCTCCCGGAGCCGGGCCGCGAAGGCGGCGCCGTCGTCGAGGAGGCGCTCCAGGGCCAGCGCGCGGGTGAACGCGAGGTCACGGAAGTAGACCGCGAGCCCGCGCCCCGAGGGGAGCCGCACCTGGTACGCGCGACCCGGATCGATGCGCCCGCCCTCGACGGAGCTCCACTCGCCGGCAGCCAGCGGGCGCGTTCGCAGCGCCTGCTCCGGGGCGAGGATGGTGAAGGTGATCCCCTCCGCCGCCAGCACCTCGAGGCTGGCGAGGTCCACGGCGAGGGCGCCCAGCCAGAGCCCCTCGGGCGGCCGGCCGAAGCGCGCGGCGAAGTCGCGCACGCCCCAGCGCACCAGGGTCTCGCGATCGCGCGGTCGCGCCAGCGGCAGGATCGGCTGCCCGTAGGCCTGCGCGAGCGCCGGGCCATGCCCGCCGAACCGCTCGCGGCCGACCTGGTCCCCGGCGAGGAGCGCCTCGTAGGTGGGCCGCTCCCGCTCGGCCAGCCAGGTGAGGAGCCCAGGGCCAAAGTCGAAGCTGAGGCCGGCGTAGTTGTTGACGATGCGCGCGATGCGGCCGCGCTCGTCGAGGATGCGCGCGAAGGCGTTCGGCGCATAGCACTCGGCGGTGACGCGCTCGTTCCAGTCGTGATAGGGGTAGGCCGAGTCGTCGTGCTCGACGGTCTCCAGCCACGGGTTCTCTCGCGGGGGCTGATCGAAGTGACCGTGGATGCAGACGTACCCCGCCATCGCCGCCCTCCCCTCGCC
>JAKLHH010001503.1 GCA_022710245.1 Myxococcota bacterium | reverse complement strand
CCCCCCGGCTCCTGCGAGCCCCGGCGCGCCTCCTCGGGGGAGCCCCCCGGCTCCTGCGAGCCCCGGCGCGCCTCCTCGGGGGAGCCCCCCGGCTCCTGCGAGCCCCGGCGCGAACGGTGGACTCTGCTCCTGCTGGCGGGGCTCCTCCTGCTCACCACCAGCGAAGGTGTCTGGGCCATCGAGCGCGACACAGTCCCCCCGGTCTCGGATGGCGGCGGCTACTACCGCACGGCGGTGCGGCTGAGCGAGCTCCTGCGCGCGCGGGACCTCCGCGGCGCCTGGGCGCAGCTGCGGGGCCGCCAGTGCCGTCCGCCGGTCCCCTTGCTGGCGCTCGGCGCGCTGCTCGCCTCCACCCATCCCACCCTCCGGGTGGCGCGCCTCGGCGTGCTCGCCTGCTTCCCGCTGCTGCTGCTCGCCACCTTCGGCCTCGGCGCTCGCCTCGCGGGGCGCCGGGCTGGCCTCCTCGCAGCAGCGCTCCTCGCCAGCTACCCCCAGGTGGTGGGCTACTCACGCATCACCTGGATGGACCTCCCGACCGCGGCGATCACCGTCGTGAGCCTCTGGGCGCTCCTCGGCGGCGGCCTCGAGCGACCGAGGCGCGCTGTCCTCCTCGGGCTCTGCCTCGGACTGGGAGCCCTCTGCAAGTACAGCTACCCGGTCTTCGTGCTCGGGCCCCTGCTGGGAGTGCTGGCCGCGAGCTGGTCGGAGCGCCGCGCGCGGGGTGCGCCCCGCCGGCCTCTCCTCGTCAACCTCGGGCTGGCGACAGCGACCGCCGTCATCGTCGCGGCGCCCTGGTACCTCTCCGTGGCCGGACAGGTGTGGGAGAACTTCGTGGACAACCAGGGGAGCGGCGCGCTGCCCGGGCGGGCGTTCTGGAGCTGGCAGAGCTTCACCTTCTACCTCTCGAGCCTGCCTCGCGAGCAGCTCGGCTGGCCCGCCACGCTGCTCCTCCTCGGCGCGCTCCCGCTGGCTCGGCGGGAGAGCCTCCTCGCGCGGCGCCTGCTCTTGCTCTGGCTCACGGTGCCCTTCGTCTTCTTCACCTTCGTGGTGCTCGGGGTCGAGTGGTCGCGGCTCACCCTGCCCTGCCTCCCCGCGCTGGCGCTGCTCTCGGCGCTCGGGCTGCTGCGTCTGCCGTGGCGCCGGCTCTCGGACTGCCTCGCGCTCGGCGTCGGGGTCGCGAGCGTCGCGGGCGGGGTGCTGCTGACCCACGCTCCTGCCGTGGGGCTCGCTCACGCGGCGCCGCTCTGGGACCGCGCGACCGTCTCGGGGCTGGTGCAGCCGGCGAGCTTCGGCCCTCCTCTGCGGCTCCGCTCGCTGCTCGGCGGCAGGGTCACTGCCGAGGGCCGCGTCGCGCGGATCGCCGTCTTCCCCGACGACGACGCGGTGGCGAGCGTGCTCCAGACCTGGGCTCAGGACGAAGGGCTGCCGGTGCTCTTCTCCTCCCCGACCGCCGCCGAGACGCCCCCCTGCGCTGGCGTCAGCCGCGGCGACCCCGACCTCGCCTGCTACCAGGCGGTGGTCCGGGTGGTGGCCCCGCCCGGACAGCCGCCGGCTCCTCCTTCGCAGCAGCCCCGGCTCTCCGCGGTGGAGAGCCTCTGGCGGCGCTCGCTGGGGGAGTTCGAGCCGGGCGGCGAGGCCCGCCTCGCCGGCGGTCACCGGCTGCTGGTGTTCCACCGCGTGCGACCGCGGTAGGACCCGCC
>JAKLHH010001502.1 GCA_022710245.1 Myxococcota bacterium | reverse complement strand
CCGGCGGCGGTTCGTCCTCGCCGAGATCCTGGGCACGCCGCTCAGCCGGCGGCCGGGGGGCACGCCCGCGGCGCGCCGCCGCGCGAGGCGCTAGATGGAGGAGGAGCTCCTCAACCTCATCATCTTTCTGCTCGGGCTCATCTACAAGCTCATCAGAGGGATCTTCAGGGTGATCGCGCGGGCGGTCCGCTTCCTGCTCGGGCGGCAGCGCGGCGACGGGCCGAGCCTGCAGCAGGCGCCGCAGCCGCAGCAGCTGGGGCAGGTGACGACGGGCGCCACGCCGTGGGTGCCGGCGACGGATCCCGCGAGCGCCAGGCTGGGTGATCGCCTCGACGCGCTCGCGCGCCAGGCCACGCTCGAGGCGGCGCGCTGCGCGAAGGAGCCGGCGAGCCAGCGCTTCTGCCCGACGCTCGAGGACTACGTGGTCCCGCGCGCCCGCGAGGCGAAGGCGCGCGCGGGGCGAGGGCCGGTGGACCTGATCTGGGCGCAGGGGATGGCCGAGCACCTGGAGCTCCTCACCCGGCTGATCGCCGCGATGGCCGCGCAGCGCCGCGACGACGAGCTGCTGCTCCTCCTCGGGGACAGCGACGCCCTCGCCGGGGCCTGCTATGGCCCCATCCTCGACCACGCCTGGGGCAGGGACCTGCCGCTCCTCCACGATCACGTGGCGACCCTCCTCGGCGACGAGGACCTGGCGGCGCTGGTGGGGCCCTTCCCGCACGGGCTGGCGCCCGTCGTCCTGCCGCTCCAGTGGGCGACCGAGGTCGGCTGGTGGCCGGCGATGGCCCACGAGGTCGCCCACTGCTTCTGCCGGTCAGTGGACGGGCTCGACGCCGAGCTGCGCCGCAAGCTGCAGCTGCCGGAGGCGGACGCGGAGCTCTCCCGCTACTCGCTCACGTCACGCGACCTCGAGGTGGCCTTCGGCCGCTGGCTGGAGGAGATCTTCGCCGATGCCTTCGGGGTGATGATGCTCGGCCCGGCGGCGGTGCGGAGCGCGATCTGGCTGCTCGGCTCGCCGCGCGAGCCACAGCAGGCCTCGGTGTGCCAGCTCGCGGGGCCGCGCCTCCTCGACGAGCACCCGCCGCCGCACCTGCGGGTGCTGCTCTCCTGCTGGCTCCTCGGCGAGATGGGCTACCCGAGCGAGGCGGACCGCTACGAGAGGAGCTGGCGCCACCTGCACGGCGACCCGCAGTGCTTCTACTTCCCGCTCCCGAGCGGCTCCTGGGGCGCGGTCGAGGAGCACGTGCTCTTCTCTCGCGCGGTCCTCATCGTGCGGGAGCTCTACGAGGGGCAGCTCGTCACGCTCGGCGACGTGTCGCTGCGCTCGATCCCGGGCCTCGACTTCGGCCCGCACGAGCACCAGCAGGCGATCGAGATCTCGCAGGTCCTCGCCACCGGACACCGGGCGGCCACGCGGGACCCGCGCTGCCTGATCGCCGGCGCGACCCTCGCGCGCTTCGCCAGCCCCGACGCGGCGGCGCAGATCCTCCGCGCCGCGCGCGCGACCATCCCCGCGGTCGGGGTGTCCCGCCGGCGGCTCCGCCAGCGGCTCGAGCAGGAGGACGCGCTGGAGGCCGCGCGGGATCGCGAGGCGCCGCTCGATCAGCGCATGCTCGCCGAGGCGATCCTGCTCGACGCGGTGCTGCGGCCGCCGCCCGGGCGTCCGGTGATGGCTCCGCGCGCCGGGTGATGGCTCCGCGGGGAG
>JAKLHH010001501.1 GCA_022710245.1 Myxococcota bacterium | reverse complement strand
CGATCGCTGCCCGAGATCAGGTAGTAGATGTGGTGGATCTCGCGGACGCCGATGAAGTCCTCGCTCAGCGCCAGCTCGACGGGCTCGTGCTGGTAGCGCTCCGCCATCCGCCGGATCTCGTCGGGGATGGTGGCGGAGAAGAGCAGCGTCTGCCGGCTCACCGGCAGCTGCTCGATGATCGACGAGATCTCCTCATGGAAGCCCATCGAGAGCATCTCGTCGCACTCGTCGAGGACCAGCACCTGGATGGAGCCGGTGCGCAGCGTGCCGCGACGCATGTGGTCGAGGACGCGCCCCGGCGTGCCCACCACCACGTGGACGCCGTCGCGCAGCGACGAGATCTGCGGCCCCATCGCGGCGCCGCCGTAGATGGCGGCGATCCGCAGCTTGCTGCCCGCGGCCAGGCGCCCGCACTCCTCGGCGACCTGGATGGCGAGCTCGCGCGTCGGCGCGAGCACCATCGCCTGCAGCTCGTTCGCGTCGGTGTCGATCAGCCCCTGCGCGAAGGGGATGCCGAAGGCGGCGGTCTTGCCGCTGCCCGTCCGGCTCTGCACGAGGAGGTCGCGCCCCTCGAGCGCGAGGGGGATCGCCTTCGCCTGCACCTCCGTCGGAGTGACGAAGCCCATCTCCTGGATCGCTGCCGTGATGTGCGGTCTGAGGTGCATCTCCTCGAAGGTCTGGACGCCGCCCGCCTCCGCCGCGGCGGCCTGGGGCTCGGGGTGCTCTCCAGTGTGCTCGCCGCTCTCCTGAGTTGTCTCGCTCTCGTGCTCGTGTTCCGTCACCGTGTCGCTCCACTTCTCTCGTCGGGGTGAGCCGCTGGCGTCGCGCCCGGCTTGTGCCGATCGATCAGCTGACGGACCTCGCGCAGCTCGTTCCGGAGCCGCCGCAACCGGTCCGTGTAGGTTCCTGCAAACTTGCCGACGAGCGCGGCGTAGGCGAACTGCAGCTCGTCGAGGTCGGAGTGGATCTCGGCCATCTTGTCGATCTCGGGGGCCACGCCGCGTCCGGCGAGCTCGTGCAGCCGGCACCGGTAGTCCACCGCGCGCCACCGGGTCTGCCAGTCCCCGGACCAGGCCCGCCACTCGGCCACGAGATCGGTGTCGAGCGTCAGCGCCTTGCCCTGCACCGACACCGCCTCGAGGTGCAGCTCGCGCAGCAGGCGCTCGAGGTCGGCCTGGCAGGCGCGCAGCTCGCGTGGGTCGCGGGCATCGGCGTGGATGCGAGGGCCCTGCGCGGCGAGCGGCCGCCCGCCGCAGTGCACCGCCAGCACCGAGAAGAACGCCACCACACAGGCAGCGGTGGTGATGGTGAGGTAGAGGCCGAGGAAGACGCGTCGCCAGCGGCGCTCGGTCTTTGCGGCCCTGTCGCTTGTATCGCTCACTCCACTCCCTGCGAGGCTCCCTCCGGAGCCCCAGTTTTCCTCAAAGTTTAGCTACATTTCACTAGAAATGCCGCCGAGTCAAGCGGGGGTGCTCCCAGGGTGCCGGCCGGGGCGCCCGCCGCACCTCCCGCGGGGCCGGGCGGGTCACGCCGTGAGGGCCTCGGGCGGTCTGGCGGCGGGTCACGGAAGGACGGGGGAGGAGGCGGGCTCGAGGCCGCTGCGCTGGTCGCGAGCCCGCGGGGAGGGCGTCAGCCGCTCTACCAGCTGAGGCTGGTGGGATCCGCGACGTCGTTCACCGGATCGGTGGGGACGGTGGTGCTCGCCGGCGCGG
>JAKLHH010001500.1 GCA_022710245.1 Myxococcota bacterium | reverse complement strand
GCCCGGGTGGCGGCCGAGCACACGCCCCGCCTCGTCGACCAGCTCGCCCGGCCGCGCCTGCCCGCCGAAGCGAAGCCGCAGCGCCTCGGCGAAGCCCTCGGCGCCGACCCCGAGGCAGGCGTCCTGGCTCTCGCGGCGCTCGGCGTTCGCCAGGCCGTGGCGGCGCGCGAGCGTGCGGACCTCCTCCTTGGTCAGCGCTCCGAGGGGGAAGCTCGCGCAGGCGAGCTGCTCGGGCGTCAGGCTGAAGAGGAAGTACGACTGGTCCTTGGCGCGGTCGCGCCCACGGAGCAGCGCCGGGACGCCGGCCCGGTCCTCGAGCCGCGCGTAGTGCCCGGTGGCGAGGCGCGTGGCGCCGAGGGTGCGCGCCCGCGCGAGGAGGAGCCCGAGCTTCACCTGCTCGTTGCAGAGGACGCAGGGGTTCGGCGTGCGGCCGCGCGCGTACTCCTCCCACGCGGGTCGCAGCACCAGGCGCTCGAACTCCTCGCGGCAGTCGACGACGTAGTGCGGGATGCCGAGCTCGCCGGCGGCCGCGCGCGCCTCGCTGGCGCCGTCGAGACCGCAGCAGCCGCGCGCGCCCCCCGCCTCGGCGCCGTCTCCGCCGCGGTCCTGGCAGAGCCAGAAGCGGAGCGTGAGGCCGATCGGCTGGTGCCCGGCCTCGAGGAGCAGCGCCGCCGCCACGCTGGAGTCGACGCCGCCGCTCATGGCGACCACGACGCGCTCGCCCATCCTCAGCCCCCCGCCCCGGCCCTCAGCGCGCCGACCGCGCTGGAGACCGCCTCGAGCGTCGCGGCGACCTCCTCCTCCGTCGAGGTCACGCCGAGGGAGAAGCGCAGCGAGGAGCGGGCCTCGGCGAGCGAGCGCCCCATGGCCAGGAGCACGTGCGAGGGCTCCTCGGTGCCGGAGGCGCAGGCCGAGCCGGTGGAGGCCGCCACCCCGAGGAGGTCGAGGTTGAGGAGCAGCGCCTCGCCGTCGACCCCCTCGACGCTGACGCTGAGGGTGTTGGGGAGCCGCTCGGCCGCTCCCGCGTTCACTCGCACGCCCGGGACGCGCGCGAGGAGACCGGCCTGCAGCGCGTCGCGGAGCGCGGCCTGCCGCGTCGCGCGCGCGGCCAGCCCGGTCGCCGCGAGCTCGCACGCGCGCCCGAGGCCGACCAGCGCGGGGACGTTCTCGGTGCCCGCGCGTCGCCGCCGCTCCTGGTCGCCGCCGAGGAGGAGCGGCGGCAGCTCGAGGCCGCGGCGCACGTAGAGGGCGCCCGCGCCCTTCGGCCCGCCGAGCTTGTGGGCGGAGAGCGAGAGGAGATCCACGCCGAGCCGGCGCACGTCGATCGGGATCCGCCCCGCGGCCTGCACCGCGTCGGTGTGCACCAGCACACCGCGCGCGCGGCAGAGCGCGGCGACCTCGGCGACGGGCTGCAGCGCGCCGACGTCGTTGTTGGCCAGCATCAGCGAGACCAGCGCCGTGTCAGCGCGCAGGCGATGGGCCACCTCGGCCGGGTCCACGCGCCCCTCGCCGTCGACGGGGAGCAGCTCCACCACCGCGCCCTCGCGCGCGAGCTGCTCCCCGCAGCGGAGCACGGCGGGGTGCTCGACCGCGCTGGCGAGGAGGTGGGTCCCGCCCCGCCCCGCGCGAGCCACCGCGCCGCGCAGCGCGTGGTTGTCCGCCTCAGTGCCGCCGGAGGTGAAGACGACCTCGCCCGGCTCGGCGCCGAGGAGCGCGGC
>JAKLHH010000150.1 GCA_022710245.1 Myxococcota bacterium | reverse complement strand
CAGGTCCACACCGGCGAGTCGGTGAGCCAGCTCTCGCTGCTCGTCTGACGCGCTCCCGGCCCCGGTGAGCCTGCTGTGCCCCATCGGGCCGAGCACACCGGTGACCCTACCGGTGACCCTACCTACGGTGCTGACTCTACGACGGTGCTGACTCTACGACGGTGCTGACCCTACCTACGGTGCTGACCCTACCTGCGGTGCCCCATCGGGCGCGCCCCGCGTGCGCGCCCGTCAGCGCGCGCCGGCCGCGTGACCAGCCCCCCGGCCCGAGCTGTTGCTACGCGCTGCGCCGCCAGCGAGCCCCAGGAGAGCCGCGAGGACCGTGCGTCCGGCCGCCGATCGAGGAGAGGTTGCGGAGTGTCGTACCGTCGTCGAGGAAGGGGCGCGCCTCGCAACCACTCGCCGGGCGCAGGGCCGCAGCGGCAGGCAAGCCGCCAGGAGCGTCCAGTCCGCCCCTCCGCCCAGCGCGGCGCGGCAGCCAGGCCGCGAAGCGGCCCAGGCTCACGCTCCCCCGCAGGAGGTCCGCCCGCGAAGCGGCCCAGGCTCATGACCCCCTGAGGCGCCACGGAGCAGCCGAGGTCCAGCAAGACTGGAGGGGGAAGCCGGGCTACTTCTTCCGCGCGATGGCCCGCCGCGCCGCGGCCACCACCGCCTCGGGCGTGAGGTCGAAGTACTTCAGGAGCTCCTTGGGATCCCCCGAGCGCCCGAACGAGTCCTTCACCCCCACGCGCTCGAGCGGGATCGGGTGACGGCGCAGGAGCACCTCGCCGACCGCGTCGCCGAGCCCGCCGATCACGCTGTGCTCCTCGGCGGTGACCGCGCAGCCCGTCTCTCGCGCGCAGCGCGTGACCAGCTCCTCGTCGAGCGGCTTCACCGTGGCGAGGTCGACGACGCGCGCGTCGATGCCCTCCGCCGCGAGCTGCTCGGCGGCCTCGAGCGCCGCGTGGAGCATCAGCCCCATGCCGAAGAGCGTCACCGACTCCCCGGGGCGCACCACCGTGCCGACGCCGATGCGGAACGGCTTCTCGTCGGGGTAGATGACCGGGAGCTTCTCGCGGGTCAGGCGCAGGTAGACCGGCCCGTCGTACCAGGCCGCCGCCTCCACCGCCTTGCGCGTCTCCACCGCGTCGGCCGGCACGATCACCGTCATCGCCGGGATCGCGCGCATCACCGCCACGTCCTCGAGGGCCTGGTGCGAGGCGCCGTCCTTGCCGACGGTGATGCCGCCGTGCGTGCCGACCAGCTTCACGTTGCAGCCGGGCAGCGCCACGCTCTGCCGCACCTGCTCCCAGCAGCGGCCGGTGAGGAAGATGGCGAAGCTCGAGGCGAAGGCGATCTTGCCCGCGAGGGACATCCCGGCCGCGGTGCAGATCAGGTCCTGCTCGCTGATCCCCATGTTGTAGAAGCGCTCGGGGAAGCGCTTGGCGAAGAGCTGCGTGCAGGTGGAGCCGGAGAGGTCGGCGTCGAGGACCACGATGTCGCGGCTCCGCTCGCCGAGGCGGACGAGGGCGCGGCCGTACTCCTCGCGCGTGGAGAGGCTAGGCATCCACCGCCTCGCCGAGCTCGCAGAGCGCCCGCGCGAGCTCCTCGTCGCTGGGAGCCCTGCCGTGCCACTTCACCTGCCCCTCGCAGAAGGAGACGCCCTTGCCCTTCACCGTGCGGGCGACGATCACCGTCGGGCGATCGACGCAGGAGCGCGCGCGCGCGAAGGCCTCGAGGAGCGCGGGGACGTCGTGGCCCGGCACCTCGAGCGCGTTCCAGCCGAAGGCGGTGAACTTGTCGGTGAGCGGGTCGACGCGCTTGATGCGGTTGACCTCGCCGTCGATCTGCAGGCCGTTCGCGTCGATGATCGCGCAGAGGTTCGCGCTCCCGTAGTGCGCGGCGCTCATCGCCGCCTCCCAGACCTGGCCCTCCTGCAGCTCGCCGTCGCCGAGGAGCGCGTAGACGCGCGGCCCCTCGGGCAGGTCGCGGGTCGCGAGCGCCATCCCGTGAGCGACGGAGAGCCCCTGGCCGAGCGAGCCCGTCGAGGCCTCGACGCCGGGGCAGCGGCGCGAGTCTGGGTGCCCCTGGAGCGCGCTGCTCAGCTCGCGCAGCCGCGTCAGGTCGCGGCTGGTGAGGTAGCCGCAGCGCGCGAGCGCGGCGTAGAGCGCCGGCGCCGCGTGGCCCTTGCTGAGGACGAAGCGGTCGCGCCCGGGCCAGTGCGGCTCGAACGGGTAGTGCCGGAGCTCGGCGAAGTAGAGGCAGACCAGGATCTCGACGCAGGAGAGCGAGCTGCCCGGGTGGCCGGACTGGGCCCGGTGGATCATGCGCATGATGGAGACGCGGAGCTGCCTGGCGATCTCCCGGAGCTCCTCCGGGGCGCGGGCGGGGCTGAGGCGGGGGCTGGGCGTCGCGATCATCATCACTTGCGGTCGCCGCTCCGGAGGCGGCAGAGCATCAGCGCGGTCACGCCGGCGCCGTCTGGGCGCGGTCGGCGCAAGCTGTTCTCTACTCCATCCGTGACAGGCGAACCAGTCGAAATCTGCACGCGCGGGGCTGCGGACGCACCGCCGCGGATCTACAACGCTACTTCTCGGCCTCGCCCTCCTCGCCCGCCGCCTTCTTCGCCGCGGGCTTCTTCGGCTCGGGCTTGGCGGGCCCGGCCTTCTTCGGCTCGCTCTTCGCGGGCTCGCCCTTCTTCGGCTCGCTCTTCGCGGGCCCGGCCTTCTTCGGCTCGCTCTTCGCGGGCCCCGCCTGCTTCGGCTCGCTCTTCGCGGGCCCGGCCTGCTTCGGCTCGCTCTTCGCAGGCTCTGCCTTCTTCGGCTCGCTCTTGGCAGGCTCTGCCTTCTTCGGCTCGGCCTGCTTCGCGTCGCCCTTGCTCGGCGAGGCCTTCGCGGGCCCGGCCTGCTTCGGCTCGCTCTTCGCAGGCTCGGCCTTCTTCGGGGCGGGCGCGGCGGGCGCGGGCGGCTTGGGCGCAGCCTTCGTCGGTGTCGGCGTGGGCAGCGGCGCGAGGTCGCTCACCTTGTAGACGAGGGAGATCCCCTTGATGCCCGCCTTGGCGAAGGACTCCTTGGCGCGCAGCCGCGGGCGGTCGAGGCGATCCTGGAACGTCGTGGCCAGGCCCTTCTTCGCCAGGTAGGCGGCGAAGAGGCGCCCGGCGCCCTCGCGGTCCCCTGTCAGCTGGATCGTCTCGACGCGCCTGGCGAGCTCCTTCAGCGCCTTGGGCAACGCGCGGAGCGCGAGGCTCCAGCGGCCGCTCGCCTCGTCGTAGGTGAGCCCCTTGGCGTCGAGGAGCGAGCCGAGGAGCAGCCCCGCCGCCTGCACCTCGACGACCTCGGGCTCCGGCTGCAGGAGCCCGAGGTTATGGACCAGCACGCTCGCGTAGCGCTGCTTGACCGCCGCGTCGGAGAGCTTGAAGCGCTTCTGCGTCTCGCCGATCAGCCAGAACGAGAGGGTCACCGCCTTGAGCTCCTCGAGGAGCGCCGCGTGCTCGCCGAGCGCCTTGGCCACCGTCGAGCGGCCCTGCTTGTTCACCACCTCGCGCTCGGGCTGGGCGCCGAGCCCGTGGCAGAGCTCGTGCAAGGCGGCGTTCTGCAGGATCGCCTGCTCGTCGTCGAGCTCGGCCTGCGCCTCGTCCAGCACCTCCTTGGCGCGCGCGGAGAAGACCGGCGTGAAGGCGCGCATGTGGTTCACCAGGAGGAGCTTCTTCGAGAGCCCCTGCTCGGCGGCCTTGCCCCAGGCGGGCAGGTAGAGCGCACCGACGGCGCCGCGCGAGAACCGCGCCGCGCCCGCGGCCGTCACCACGCGCAGGGCGCGGGGCGAGGCCCCCTCCACCTTGCGCGCCTTGTAGAGCTTGCCCCCGAGCAGCTTGGCGAGGCTGGTCTCCATCGCCGGCAGGTTCTGGCGCAGGAGCGCGAGCTGCGCGGTGAGCTCGCTGTCCTCGAGGGCGATGATCATGGCGAAGCGCCCCTTGATGCCGCGCGGGTCGCGCGAGGTCTCGTAGGGGCCGACGATCACCTCCCAGCGCCCCTTCACCTTGACCCAGTCGAGGTCGCTCTGCTCGAGGGCCGTCGGGCTCTCCGAGAGCAGGCCCTTCGCGCGCGCGCGGAGGAAGGTCGCCAGCGTCGGCTCCTCGGCCTCGGCGGCGGCCTCCTGGAGCAGGGTCGCGAGCTGGCGCACGCGGTCCCCGAGGAGCGGGTCCTTGACCGGCGCCAGCGCCTCGTAGCCGGCGCCCTTGCGGCGCACGATCGAGTAGGGGCAGAGGAGCGCGCGGCTCTCCGGTGCCGCGGCGAGCTTGCGCAGCTCCGCGTCGCCGAAGCCCTCCGGCCAGGAGCTGGCCCCGCCCGCCGGCCGCGGCGGCTGCGCGCGGAGCGCGCTGCAGCGCACGTCGTCGACGTCCTCGCACCAGGGGCCGTGGTTGCGCTCGAAGAGCCGCCTGTCGTCGGGGCTGCCGGTCTCGCTCACCTGGCGCAGGTAGTCGAGCATCTTCGGGTGGCCCTGGAGCAGGTTCAGCTCCTCGACGACCTTCGCCGCCTGCAGCAGCTTGGCGAGGAGCCGCTGGTCGCGCACCCCGAGCTCCTTCGCCGAGGTCGCGAGCACCTGCTCGGAGGTGCGCTCCAGCTCCTGCTTGACCATCTCCTGGCGCGGGCGGTCCGCCTCCGCGGAGATCGACTCGGCAGCCACCGCCGCGAGCTGGCTGCCGGCCGGCTGCTTCGGCGTCGACGGCTGCTGCTGGCCAGCGCTGCCGGCGCAGGCCGCGAGCCCGAGCGCGAGGAGGAAGCTGATCGACATCCGCGAGCACGTGCGCATCGAACCCTCCGCTGGTTGAGGCTGTGAGGCGAGGCGCCGAGGCGAGGCCGGGGCCGGCGCGGGGCGCGTCTCCTGATCAGTTGAACGGATCGACGAGGTCCCCCGACTTCTTGTCCTGCTTCGGCCGCTTCGGCTTCGGCTCGGGCCTGGGCGGCCTCTTGATCGTCGGCGGCTTCTTGACCGTCGTCTTGACCGTCGGCGTCGTCTTGACCGTCGGCGTCGTCTTGATCGTCGGCGGCTTCTTGATCGCCGGCGTCGTCTTGATCGCCGGCGTCGTCTTGAGCGCCGGCGTCGTCTTGATCGTCGGCGGCTTCGGCTGCCCGGCATCCGGCGCGGTGGCGTCTCGCTCCTCCGGCGAGAGCGGGACCTCGACCGAGGGGGTCCGGCCGTCGACGGTGAGGCTGGTCGGCTTGAAGCCCGACCGGGTCAATCGCAGCCGCCGCGAGCCGTCCCTCACGTCGACCGGGAGCGGGGTCACCCCGAGCTCGTGGCCATCCCTCGCGTCGTAGACCACCGCGCCCGCTGGCACCGTCACCAGCTGCACGCGGCCGGGCTGCGCCGCGGGCTGCGTCGAGGGCGCGCGGACCCTGCCGTCGGCCGCCGCGGCCCGCCGCGGTTGCCCACCGTCGAGCGGCCGGCGCTGGACCGCGCTGCCGCTGCCGCTGCCGCCGCCCGGGGTGAGCTCGTGGCCGCGGCGGCCGAGCCACCACCAGCCAGCGCCCACGGCGCCAGCGAGCACGAGCACACCGCCGGCGAGGAGCAGCCAGAGGCCACGGCGCCGGCGCGGGGGCGGGACCAGCTCCTCGGCGGGGTGATCCTTGAAGTAGGGGTGCGTGCCTGCCCTGCGCTCGCCGCGGGCCTGGTGCGACCAGTCGCCGGTGGTGGGCTTCTTCCGCCGCCCACCCTCGGCCCCACCCGCGGCCGCCTGCGCCTCCTGCGCGCCCGAGGCCTTGCGCTTGCGCTCCTCGAGCTCCTCCCGGTCACGGCCGATGATCGGCTCGCTCGCGGCCGGGAGCGGCCCCGTCATCACCTTCGGCTGCGGCCCGGTCGGCGAGATCGGCGAGGACGGGGAGTCGGGGATGGTGACGACCGCCGCCCCCGGGTAGAGCGGCCCGCCGCTGGGGATCACCACCTCCGGCGGGCTCCCCAGGTCGGAGCCCTCCGGATCGGTCACCCGATCGACGAGCGCCTCGATGGGCATGGGCGCGATCGTCTGGTTCGCCTCCAGCGCGCCCGGAGCGATGGTCTGGCTCTGGGCAGAGTCGTAGCCCGGCGTCATCAGGGGCCGCAGGGGGCCGCTCGCCCGTCCGGAGACGAGGTCGTCGATGACGGTGTCGTGCTGCTCGAGCTGCCCGCTGCTCGCGGCGGGCGCCTGCTCGGCCGGGGCGAGCACCGTCGACCGGCGCGCGTCGATGGCGACAGGGGCGTGGATCACCGTCGGCCGGCGCTCCTCGGGGTCCTCGCCAGGCGCGGGGCCGCCGGCGGCCGGCGTCGCGGTCGGCTGCCGGCCACCGGTGACGATGACCTGCGGGACGGCGGCCGGCGTCGGCGTCGGCTGGCGACCCGGGCTGACGATCACCTGCGGGACGGCGGCCGGCGTCGGCGTCGGCTGACGACCCGGGCTGACGATCACCTGCGGGACGGCGGCCGGCGTCGGCGTCGGCTGACGACCCGGGCTGACGATCACCTGCGGGACGGCGGCCGGCGTCGGCGTCGGCCGGGACGGCGCTCGCAGCTCTCCATAGAGGATGGTCTTGCGAGCGACGTGGCTGGTGACCTCGCCGGTGACCGCCGGCTGCGGGGTCCTCGCGCTCCCCTCGGGGAGGGTGCTGCGCACGTCGGCGATGATCGGCGGCGCCTCGTCGTCGTCGCCGCCGGCCGCGGCGAGGTGATCGATCAGGCTCACGCCCACCGCCCTCGCCTCCTCCCAGGCGGAGATCTCCTCGGAGAAGAGCTGGTGCATGAAGCGCGAGAGCTGCAGGTCGCTGAGCGGGATCCCCTCCTCCTGGGCGAAGGCCTCCAGCTCGAGCTGCAGCGCCCGCGCGCTCTCGGGCCGGTCCTCCGGCCGGGTGGCGAGCGCGTGCATGAGGACGCGCTCGAGGCCCGGCGGGTAGCTGGGGACCAGCGCGGTGGGAGGCCGCGCCTGCCCCTTGGCGATCGCCTCGTAGATGTGGGCCTCGAGCTCGCCGTCGAAGCAGTGGATGCCCACCGTGACCTCCCAGAGGGTGGTCGCCAGCGTGAAGACATCCGTGCGGCGGTCGATCTTCTGCGCGAGGATCTGCTCGGGCGTGAGGTAGCGGAGCTTGCCCTTGATGGTGCCCGGCAGCGTCAGCGCGGTGCGGTTGGCCGCCTTGGCGATGCCGAAGTCGATCAGCTTCACCTGCCCGTCGTAGGTGAGCATCACGTTCGAGGGGCTCACGTCGCGGTGCACCAGCTCGAGGGCGCGCCCGTCGAGGCCGCGGGCCTCGTGCGCGTAGTGGAGCGCGCCGCAGACCTTGATCGCGATCGGCACGGCGATCGCCGCCGGCAGCGCGCCGCCGAGCTCGTGGCAGCGGCGCATGATCTGCCGCAGGTCCTTGCCGTGGATGTACTCCATGGCCAGGAAGTAGTGCGCGTCCACCTGCCCGACGTCGATCACTTGCCCGATGTTCGGGTGGCTGAGGGTCGCCGCGATGCGGACCTCGTCCTCGAACATGCGCGCGAAGCCGAGGTCCTGCGTGAAGCGGCTGGCGACGAGCTTGATCACCAGCAGGCGCTCGATGCCGGCCACCTCCGCGGAGCGCGCGAGGTAGAGGTCCGCCATCCCGCCGCGGGCGAGACGGTGCACCAGCGTGTACTTGCCGAAGCTGACGGGCTTCACGGGCGCGGTCTCACGGTCACGCCAGTATACCTGAATCCCTGGGCTCGCGGCACCTTCCCGGCTCCACCAGGCTCCACCCTGACTCCCAGGCCGGGCGCGGGGGTCAGCCTGGACGGCCCGCCGAGAAGTGGAGCGGGATCGCCTCGAGGGACGGCAGCAGCATGACCCCGCTCGGCCGCTCCTGCCCGAGCGGGTCGAGGAGCGCCACCGCCATGCCCGCCGCGCGGCCGGCCTCCCCGTCGATGCGGTCGAGGTCGCCGACGAAGAGGCAGCGCGCGGGCGGCACCCCGAGCGCGCGGGCCGCGCGGAGCGGCAGCTCCGGGTCCGGCTTGGCGACGCCCTCCACCCCCGAGTCCATCAGCGCCTCGAAGAGGTCGAGGCAGTCGACGGCGGCGAGCTGCTCGCGGAGCGCGCCGTCGTTGTTGGAGGCGACGCCCAGCCGGAAGCCCGCCGCGCGCAGCCCCTCCAGCCGCTCGCGCAGCCCGGGCATGCTCCAGTAGTAGATGTCGCTCTCACGCGGGTAGCGCTCGAGCGAGCGCTCGGCCAGCGCGGCGCCTGCGGCCAGCGCGCCCTCGGGCGAGGCGCCCGCGTGCTCCAGCATGCGGCCGAAGATCCAGGTGCGGATCTCGAGGCTGGTGAGCGCCAGGCTGGGCCGCGAGGTCTGCTCGAGCTGGTCGGCCTCGAAGATGGTCCGGTAGTAGGCCGGGAAGAGCTGATCGCGAGTGAGCGCGAGGCCGCGGGCGCCCGCCTCCGCCGCGAGCCAGTCGAGGTTCGGGTAGAGCAGCACGCCCCCGGCGTCGAGGATGACCGCGTCGACGACGCGAGGAGCGAGCGTGGAGGACACGTCGGGTCGCATCGTCAGCTCTCCTTCGGCTGCACGCGCCGCACCACGCACGCCTGCCGTCGCGGGGCGAGGGCGGCAGCAGCGGGGCGCGCGTCGGGCACCGCTCACTCCTCCGCCGCCGGCGGAGGCGGCGCTGGCGGCGCCGGCAGCGGGACCTGCGCCTGCACGGGCTTGCCCTTGCTCGCGCCGACCTTGCGCAGGGTGGCGGTGACCTGCGTGGGCGAGCCCCAGCGCGGGGCCGTGAGCTCCTCGCCCGCCCCCGCCCGCAGGACCACCCGGCGCGAGCCCTTCACCGCCAGGTCCTGCACCTCGAGCTCTCGCACCGGCTCCTCCGCGCCCTCGCCCGGCGCCCGCGGCGTCGCCTCGCGCGCGCTGGCGCGCGGCACCAGCACCCGCGCCCCGCGCGGGGCGAAGACCGGCCACTCCTCGAGCGGCGAGATCGCCGTCAGCACCACCCGCTGCCGCCGCCGGTCGACGACGCGGAGCACCCCGCCACGGCCGTCCACCTCGATCCAGCCGAGGTAGCGCGCCGGCGCCGGCGCCCAGACGAGCGCGAACTCCTCGCCCCCGGCGCCCATCGGGTAGCTCGCCTCGAGCCGGCCGTCGGGCCCGTAGACCTTCACCGTGACCCGGTCCCCGGCGCCGCCGTAGCGACGGTGGGAGAGCACCGCCGCCGCCTGACCACCCGGCGCCACCACCCCCGCGCCGAGGAGCTTGCCCGCCCGGCGACCGCTGGCGATCTTGACGCAGCTCTGCAGGAACTCGCCCTCCTCCTCGGGCGGGCGGCAGGCCTTCACCTCGACGTAGCGGGCGCTGACGCTGCTCCGCGAGGCAGGCTGACCCGCCCGCGCCGCCGCCCCCGCCGTCAGGGCCAGCACGAGCGCGACGCTCGCGGGCCACCTCCTGCTCGTGTGGATCCTCATCGCGACGACCCGGCGCTCACTCCTGGCGGAGCTGCAGCGTGAAGGGCCCCAGGGTCAACACCTCGCCCGGCGCCAGCCTGCGCGGCGCGCTGGTCGGCGCGCTCTCCACGCTGACGGTGTGGCGGCCGGGCTGCGGCTCGACCCAGAGACCGTCCTCCCGCCGGACGAGGCGCGCGGCCATCCCCGCCAGCCGCAGGTGCCCGACCTGCACCTCGTAGCCGAGCTCGAGGGCCTCGTCGACGACGCGCTCGATCACGCTCTCGCCGCAGGCGATGCGCAGCCGCGGCAGCGCCCGGGCAGCGGGCGCCGGGCTCTCGGCGGCCGGGCGCTCCTCGAAGGTCGGCGCGAGGAACCGCATGTGGCAGGACCCGACGCGCAGCTGGTCGTTGTTCTCCAGCACGCGCGGGCCGCTGATGCGCTCTTCGTTGACGTAGGTGCCGTTCGAGCTGCCGAGGTCCTCGACGACGTAGCTCACCCCCTTGCGGACGATGCGAGCGTGGCGGCGCGAGACGCGCGCGTCGGGGATGGAGAGGTTGCCCGCGCGCCCGATGATCAGCTCGTCCTCGACGGGGTGGATGGTCTCGTTGCCCTCCATCTCCACCACCAGCCGCGCCCGGTCCTTGGGCGTGGTGGGCTCGTCGAAGTCGGCGCTCTTGATCACGCTGTGCTTGCTGTGATCGCTCTCGATCAGGTCGTCCCGCGAGAGGCGGTGCTCGATCACCTCGGCCGGCGCCCGCCGGCGCGCGAGCACGCGCTCGACCAGCGCCGAGAGGTGCGAGCCGCTGTAGTCCGGGGAGGTCGCGGAGAGGAACTTGGTCAGCTCCACCTGCAGCTCGTGCGAGGTCTGGAAGCGCTCCTCGGGGCGGCGGGCGAGCGCCTTCATCACGATGGCGTCGAGCGCGGGCGGGACCTCGGCGCGCACCGTCGAGGGCGCCGGGATGTTCGCGCGGCGCACCTTCTCCACCAGCTCGCGGACGTTGTCGCCGCTGTAGACCATCTGGCTGGTCAGCATCTCCCAGATGACGATCCCGGTGGAGAAGATGTCGATGCGGTGGTCGATCTTCTGGCCCAGCGCCTGCTCGGGCGCCATGTAGTGGACCTTGCCCTTGATCACCCCCGCCTGGGTGCGGGTGCTCATCCCGGCGGCCTTGGCGATGCCGAAGTCGACGACCTTCACCTCGCCCGCGCGCGAGCAGAGGATGTTCTGCGGGCTGATGTCGCGGTGGACGATGCCGAGCGGCTGCCCGCTCTTGTCCTTGCGCGTGTG